>NZ_VPCW01000001.1:0-217129 GCF_013418015.1 Acinetobacter sp. YH12211 | reverse complement strand
GAATGCTCAATCGATTCAAATCCAATCAGTCAATTCAGACTGATCTTGATTTAGTTAACGCTAAACAATAAAATTCAGACCCAATACAGCCCAATCTGTTACAGATTCGGAAAACGCAGTGCATCACAGTCGTGAATAAGACCAATGCAAGTCTCCGTAAACAGTTGTGCTGGCGACCATAGCAAGAGTGAACCACCTGATCCCTTCCCGAACTCAGAAGTGAAACCTCTTCGCGCTGATGGTAGTGTGGGGTTACCCATGTGAGAGTAAGTCATCGCCAGCTCATTATTCAAAGCCCCCTTGACATAAACGTCAAGGGGGCTTTTTTATACGGAAAGGAAAATATTAAGAAGAATAATCACATTTTATTGTGTTTAAAATAACAATAAACCCATAATTAATAAAATGTTTTAGACTAATGTTGAATTTTTATTTTTTGTGTTTTGTGTGAAAGTTACACAATCTACTTGAATGGCAAAAGTGGACATGGATGACTGATAAAAATGAAAGTCTTCACTGTAAAAATTGCTATTCAAGCTTACTGAAACACAAACTCACAGGAGGTGAGGAATGGCACATCAAGCAATTAACGTGAATGATGTCATCGATCACGCAAAATTCAAACCATTTCATTTCAATGTCGTGGCATGGTGTCTACTGATCATTTTATTTGATGGCTATGACTTGGCAATTAATGGGGTCGTTTTACCCTTATTGATGGATGAGTGGGGCTTGAGTGCTGTTCAGGCGGGGATGCTCGCGAGTACCGCATTGGCAGGTATGATGTTTGGCGCGATGATTTTTGGTTCTTTAGCCGATAAAATTGGTCGTAAGAAAGTCATCATGATCTGTATCGTTCTGTTTAGTGGTTTAACCTTTGCAGGTGGCTTCGCCTCTAATCCAACTGAGTTTGCGATTTTACGTTTCTTGGCGGGTTTAGGCATTGGTGGTGTAATGCCAAACCTTGTGGCCTTAACTTCTGAATATGCACCTAAAAACATGCGTAGCACCTTAGTGACTACTATGTTTAGTGGTTATGCTGTAGGTGGTGTAATGGCAGCCTTACTTGGCTCATGGTTTACCCCAAGTTTTGGCTGGGAAATCATGTTCTTTATTGCAGGTATCCCATTGTTTTTATTGCCTGTGATTTGGAAATTCTTGCCAGAATCTTTAACCTTTATTGTCAAAGAAAATAAGCAAGATCAAGCCCGTCCAATCGTAGCGCGTTTAGCATCAGATTTAAAAATTACCGAAGACACCACTTTTGAATTGTATCAGGTTGGTGTGCCTGAAGCTGCTAACGTGGTGAGCTTGTTCAAACGCGGTCGTGCAGTGAATACTTTATTGTTCTGGTTAGCGTTCTTTACTTGTCTATTAACCATGTATGCACTCAGCAGCTGGTTGCCAAAACTGATGATGGCGGCAGGCTATTCTATGGACAACAGCTTAATGTTCATGATGGTGATGAACGTAGGTGCAGTCGTTGGTATCGTGGGTGGTGGTATTTTAGCAGACCGTTTCCACTTAAAACCTGTATTGATGTTCTTGGGAATCATGGGTGCATTGGTGATGAGCCTCATGGGCTTCCAATCTAATCAATTCTTGCTTTACATCTTAGTATTCTTGGCGGGTGCAGCATCTATTGGTTCACAAATGTTGTTGTATAGCTATGTGGCACAATATTACCCACTTGCGGTACGCTCAACAGGTATTGGCTGGTCATCTGCCATTGGTCGTATGGGTGCGATTGTGGGTCCAATTTTAATTGGCGGCTTATTGGGTATGAATTTACCTGCACACTTCAACTTTATGGCAGTAGGTTTGCCAGTGTTGATCACTGCAATTGCGGTTGCCTTGATTATGAGTGAAGATGAAGCTGAGCAAATTAAAGCAGGCAAAGCAGTTGCTGCCAAAGCTTAAACTTGTAATGTGCTAAGTTCAAAAGTCCTCAACCTTGTTTGGGGACTTTTTGATTATGGGGTGTGTAAATAGAAAGTGATGATAGATAAAGTTATATACTCAAGACACAGATAAAAAGAAACCCCATCATCCTGACGGGGTTTCTTTGTATTTCGTGTTTAGGTATAACTCCTGTCGTACCTCACGATCCTGGTGCTCAAACCTATTATTGTTGTTTTCTGTTTGGGAAACATCCTGTCTCCTTATGCTTTAAAGAATACCGTAAGCTCAAAATACTGCCTAGCCTCATTTTGCTTCAGTGCATGTAAGCAAAAACTGACAAAGTGATGAATGATACTGACGCTGTTTTTGAGCAAACGATAAAATACCGAGCTTATTTTTGTCCATAAACAGGCGTATACTGATTGCGTGATTGGAGTAAATATGTCTGATTTAGCTGCAGCATCTCATGTTCAGTATGGTACTAAGCCGTTTAAAGCCATTCTTTTTTCGTTGTTTCTAGCGGGTTTCGCTTCTTTTTCGACCTTGTACTGTGTGCAACCGATGATGCCAATTTTGGCCGATTTTTTTACGGTTACACCAACCCAAAGTAGTTTCCCGCTGTCATTTTCTACTGTGGCTTTGGCGATAGGTTTGCTTTTCACAGGTTTTATTTCAGATCGTTTTGGGCGTAAACCTATTATGGTTTTGGCTTTATTTTTAGCTGCCATTTTATTAATTCTGAGTGCCTTACTTCCAATCTGGTCATTCTTTTTAACCACACGAATTTTTATTGGCATTGCTGTGAGTGGTGTAGCTGCGGTCGCCATGACCTATATTGGTGAAGAAATTCGACAGCAAGATATTGGTTTTGCTATGGGGCTGTATATTTCGGGTACGGCCATTGGTGGCATGGGTGGACGTTTAATTGCTGGGGTCTTGGTCGATTTTATTTCTTGGCAAGCGGCAACCTTAATTATTGGTAGTTTGAACTTACTGATTGCAATCACCTTTTATATGTTACTGCCCGCATCGAAAAATTTTACAGCGTATCCGATTCGCTTCTCGCGGTTTAGAGATGCTTTTGTTGCCAATTTGGCAGACCGTAAATTAAGAATCCTGTTTTTACAGGGCTTTTTGCTGATGGGCTGTTTCGTTAGTATTTTCAATTACATTAGCTATTATTTATTGGCTAAACCATTTGAGCTTTCTCAAGTTTGGATTGGGGTAATTTCAATTGCCTATTTGGCGGGTATTTACAGTTCACCACGCGCAGCAAGCTGGGGCAATCGTATTGGACGTGAACGTGTGTTGCCTATGGTGATTGTCCTAATGTTGATCGCATTATGGTTGATGTCGATTGCACATTTAGCCGTCGTATTGGCTGCATTGGTGCTATTTACCTTTGCTTTTTTTGCCGCACATTCTACTGCCAGTAGTTGGGTGTCGATTCAAGCACTGCAGTATCGTGCAGTGGGATCATCATTATATTTATTTAGCTACTACATGGGTTCAAGTTTGCTCGGCAGTGGTAGCGGATTGATTTGGGAACAATGGGGATGGTCTGGTCTGACATGGGTGATGACTGCAGTCTTGGGTGTGGCGCTTTATGGTGCGTGGCGTTTAAAGATTAAACCAACAGCGCTGCGATAAGCATTCAGGATTATTGCTTTAGGCTTATCCCTTTATGCTTTTCTTATTCAGATACCAACTTAGGATATAAAAATAGTTTGCTGATTTTGTGTGTTTTTTAATCAAGCAAGATGAATGGAATTCATGCTAAAATAGTCGGCTTTCATCTTTGATCGACTTTTGATCTTCCACTTCCCAGCCGAGAATTGCAAGCCATGTCTACTGCTTATACTGCTCAGACCGCACCCAAAGCGTTGTTTGATTATGACAAATATTGGGCGTCATGTTTTGAGCCTGCGCCATTTTTGCCGATGTCACGCGAAGAAATGGATCAGCTTGGTTGGGATGCCTGCGATTTTATTTTGGTTTGTGGTGATGCTTATATTGATCATCCCTCTTTTGTATCGGGCGTGATTGGTCGTGTGCTTGAGGCGCAGGGCTTTCGTGTCGGGATCCTCGCCCAACCAGACTGGACCAATGTGGAATCTTTTCGGGTACTAGGGAAGCCGACCATTGCTTGGGGTGTTACCGCGGGCAATATGGACTCGATGATCAACCGCTATACTGCAGACCGTAAAATCCGTTCTGATGATGCTTATTCACCAGACAATCAGCCGAATAAACGTCCTGACCGTGCGGCTACGGTATATTGTCAGCGTTGTCGTGAAGCCTTTCCAGATGTGCCTGTTTTACTGGGCGGGATTGAAGGCTCGTTGCGTCGTATTGCACATTATGACTATTGGTCGGATAAAGTTCGTCGCTCAATTTTAATGGATTCTAAAGCCGACTTATTGATGTACGGCAATGGTGAGCGTTCGATTATTGAAGTGATGCACCGTTTGGCCAAAGGCGAAAAAATCCACGAAATTACAGATGTACGTGGTACAGCATTTATTATTAATAAACATAACCGCGCGTCTAAAGCCAAATTTGTTGAAATTGCATCTAATGATGTAGACAGCGTGGGCCGTGTTGATCCAATCATCAACCCTTATGTGATGACCGAAGATTTAGACGGTTGTGAGATTGAAAAAGACAAGGGCAACAACCTCGCACAATATCAAAATTTCCAGAAAGATGTGGTCAGCAATCCAATTGTGCGTGAAGGTGATCAGCTAGATGCAGATACCCAGATTGTGCAATTGCAGCCTGCTTCAAAAGCAATTAAACACAAATTACCCCCACGTGAATTGGCAGTGATTCGTTTGCCTTCTTTTGAGGAAGTGGCGAATGATCCTGTGCTGTATGCGCATGCTAACCGTATTTTGCATTTAGAAACTAACCCGGGCAATGCGCGTGCTTTGGTGCAAAAGCATGGTGAACGTGATGTGTGGTTGAATGCACCGCCTATTCCGTTGACTACGGAAGAAATGGACTATGTATTCGATTTACCGTATGCACGTTTGCCGCATCCATCTTATGGCAATGCTCGTTTCCCTGCTTTTGATATGATCAAGTTTTCGGTCAATATCATGCGTGGTTGTTTTGGTGGCTGTACTTTCTGTTCGATTACCGAACACGAAGGACGAATTATCCAAAACCGTTCTGAAGAATCCATTTTGCGTGAAGTGGAAAAAATTCGGGATACTGCACCCGGCTTTACTGGCATTATTTCAGACTTGGGTGGCCCGACTGCAAATATGTACCGTTTGCATTGTAAAGACCCTGAAATTGAAAAGAATTGTCGTAAACCTTCCTGTGTATTTCCGGGCGTATGTCAAAACTTACACACTGATCATGCACCTTTAACTCAGTTGTATCGTAAAGCACGTGAACTGAAAGGCATTAAAAAAATTCTGATTGGTTCAGGTTTGCGGTATGACTTGGCGGTGTTGAACCCTGAATATGTACGTGAATTGGTGACGCATCATGTGGGCGGTTATTTAAAAATTGCACCAGAGCATACCGAAAAAGGTCCATTATCTAAGATGATGAAACCGGGTATTGGTACGTATGACCGCTTTAAACAAATGTTTGATCGTTTCAGTAAAGAGGCGGGCAAAGAGCAATATTTAATTCCGTACTTTATTGCCGCGCATCCGGGAACGACCGATTACGACATGATGAATTTGGCGTTGTGGCTGAAAAAGAATGGTTTCCGTGCCGATCAGGTGCAGACCTTCTATCCATCGCCAATGGCAACCGCTTCGACCATGTATTACACGGGTAAAAACCCACTGGCCAAAGTGGCGCGTTATACCGAAAATGTGGATATTGTCAAAGGCGAAAAACGTCGTCGTTTGCATAAAGCTTTCTTACGTTACCATGATCCAAACAACTGGCCGTTGTTGCGTGAAGCCTTAAAAGAAATGGGACGTGCAGATTTAATCGGAAACTCTAAACAGCACCTGATTCCAACCTATCAGCCGCAAGGCACAGATGGACAGTATCAAACGGCACGTAAGAAAAACTCGACTGTCGCGGGTGATTCACAAAAACGTACGGGGCAAAGTGGTAATCGTGCTCAGAACAGTAATCGTCCGAAGAAAGGGCAGATATTGACTCAGCACACAGGTTTGCCGCCACGTGAAACAGGTGAAAAACGTCCATTTTCACACAAAAAATCTAAGCCAAAATCGAAAGCTTAGTACTTGAAGTTAAGATCCATCAAAAGGCGCTGCAGCGCCTTTTTTGTTTGCTTTTCATTTCATCGGAATTGTCCGACAATCGAATCTGTTAAGCATTGCTTTGTTATTTTTTTGCATGCTATACAGTATTCGTATCTAATGATAAAAACACGCTTAGATGCTACAGCACTTAGACAAAAGGCGGGCTTGTGAAACAAAATTTCTGTTTCTATGATGGTTTTGTCAATGTTTCATGTAGTTTTTTAAATGGAACGTTTAAATATAAAAGCGTGTTATATACTGATTTGATGAAAAAATCGGCATGAAGCCGAAACAACTATAAAAAATGATTTTAAGGATTGAATTATGACCATTTATATTTTGATTGGGGTTTTGATACTGATTTTCTTTCTCTTGATGGCGGTTAAGGGCTTGGAAAATAGAGAAAAACCTCAGGACAGTGCACTAAAGCAACGTGCAATTTTTAACTTAAATGAACAGCTGACGTATACACGTTTGCAGGAAATTTTACCTCAACATATCATCTTGGCGCATGTGTCTTTTGATGCCTTGCTGACCACGAAATTTTCACGTACTCGACATAAATACCGCAATATGATTGCCGATTTTGTGGTGTTGGATGCCAATCATCAGGTCGTTGCAATTGTAGCCTTAGATGATTTGTTGATGCTGAAACGTAGCCGCAATGCGCAATACCAAGATGAATTGTTGCGTTTGGCGGGTTATAAAGTGCTGCGTTATGAAGATGTGCCTGAATATCACGAATTACGCGAAGCTTTTGGGCAATCATCGTCATCTTATGCAGATTTAGAAGATTTGGATACTGCGTTAAAAAAGTATGATTTTTTAGCGCATTCTGTACGCCATAAAGTGAAGGTATTGGGCTAAACGCTTGCCGCTAAAATCGCAAGATAGACAATATCAATCAGCATGTTGCCATCACATGCTGATTTTTTTGGCTATGTTTCTGATCCAATTACATCTGTTTTACGTTGGGTTGGTATTCAGGTTTGACTGCAACCACAGTCATTTCAACCAAAACATCAGGATGATATAACTTGGCTTCTACGCAAGTACGCGGTAAAGCTTGTATATCTGCTACCCAAGCATCCCAAACTTGATTCATTGCGGCATAATCGCGCTCAATGTCTTTTAGAAAAATCATCACCGACATGATGTGGCTTTTATCCGTACCCGCATCTGCTAGTAAACGATCAATCAGAGCAAGTGTTTGTTGGGTTTGTCCCTCAATATCTTGTTGTGTGTCGTCTGCTAGTTGTCCTGCCAAATGGACTAAATTTCCCGAAATTGCAATTTCAGAATAACGTTTTTGAATATGTAGACGTTGAACAGCCATTGAGTGTAATCCTCGCGACAAGCGATTAAGTATATAAAGCGTGAGGTATTATAGAGGCAGGCAAGCACGTGGAAAATATGCAGGCAGTAGTCTGTTAAAAATAAAAAGTAATCGAATGGAAAATACGAGGAAAAGAGATGTGGTGTCAAAGCAGCGAAGTGCTAAGCGCAGAGTTGTCCTGTAATCTTCGGATTTGATCGTCACGCCAATCACAGGACAAGTATGCCAAAAGTAATGGTGATTTTTGGCATCTCAGCGTATATACGGATAAATACATCGCGCGTATAGATTACTCTAAAAAGCACAACTGTGAAGGATAAATAGTCTAATTTTTATTCTTTTGGCTGAAATTTATACAAAAATTAGCTTTAGTACCCATTGGTAAGCATAGGCTTGGGATGCTTTATGTAGGACAGCAAGTTTACTGCTTTAATATTCGTGATATTTAAAATAAAGATAGTTGCACTTGCTCATCGGCAGGGCTGAGTTGATACAGACCAACCCCAATTAAACGAAATTGATCCTGTGCGGGAATATGCATTTCGTGGAGCAAAAGCTGCAGGACGTTTTCAAGATCATTTTTACTTTCAAGGGGCTGTTTAAAACTTTTGCTGTGTTGTAAGACCTGAAAATTTTTAAGTTTTAATTTGACCGATATACCCCGTGCAACATAATTTTTTTTCACTAAACTATGCCAAACCTGATCAATCAAGCCGGCCCAGTAATTTGCACATTCAGCTAAGTTTAAATCATCATCGAAGGTGATTTCTTTAGAAATCTGCTGTCGTTCACGCTCTGCCTGCACAGGACGTTCATCAATGCCTTGGGCAAATAAAAACAGGCGTTTGCCATATTTACCAAAATGATGAATCAACAGGTTTTCTTCGATGTGTTGTAAATCGCCCAAGGTATTCAAGTTCAGACTTTTTAATTTTTCCTGTGTGACTTTGCCTACGCCTGGAATTTTTTGTAAGGCTAAGTCTTGAATAAATTGCTGCACTTGACTGGGTTTAATTACGCAAATGCCGTTGGGTTTATGCCAGTCCGAAGCAATTTTGGCTAAAAACTTATTTGGTGCGACACCTGCCGAAGCTGTTAAACCTGTACTTTGAAAAATCTCTTCTCGAATTCGCATAGCGACTTCTGTTGCGCTTGAAATACCTTGTAAATTTTCGGTGACATCTAAATAGGCTTCATCTAAAGACAAGGGCTCAATCAATGGTGTATAACGCTGAAAAATCTGATGAATTTGTGAAGAAACTTCACGATAGAGCACAAAATTAGGTTCGAGTACTACCACCTGCGGGCAGCGTTTGCGGGCCTGTGCCATCGACATGGCAGAACGTAAACCAAACTCACGCGCAGGATAAGATGCCGCGGCAATCACAGCCCGAGGATGATGCGAAGCAATCACCACAGGTAAATGTTGTAATTCAGGACGACTGCGCAGCTCAACAGAGGCATAAAAGGCATCCATATCAATATGAATGATTTTCCGCATGGCACAAACTAGATGAAGCGTTTAGATTTCAACAGTATCGCATGTTTAGGAAGCTGGTTGTAGCATCGGAGCAAACGGTTAAGGCGTGTTGCTATTCAGTAAAATCGCTTGTGTTGATTGTTGTTATTCACAGTCGATCAAATGCAGTAAACTGCGTAGACTATGGTCGGCAATGCGAGGCAAAAACTCTTTAGGGCGCGCTAAAGGCTGAAAAATTTATCCCAATGGATTGGAGTCATAACATGAGGACGCAACGTCCCTGCAGTTTCGTCTAAATAGTGAGGGCGACTAAAAATCCATCAATCAGATTCTAGTTTTCGCATCATTAAACAATAGGGTAGATACGCCACAATAATGTACCTTTAAATTAGAACTTATATTTTTTGTTGGATATTGCCATGCGGAAAATTGCTCCAGTTTACCCGCAGATTGTAATAGGTAAAGCAGCGTGAATCCTGAAAAATGCAGAGCGCGAGAGCAGCCCTTTAAGCAATTTCATGACGGTATTTTTTTATTGTGATACGGTTATCTTGTTATTTTTTGGTTCGGTTCAAGTCTAGCGGGTTGAATCGCGTTGTCTGTTAAAAAACGCTGCCATTGTTTGGCGTTTCCAAAAAAAACATTTAGGTCGACTGGGGTGTGAATACCTTTTATTTGACCCCGATTAGTATGTTGCCAAAACAGCCATTTTGGCTGACCTGCCAGTTGTGGTTTACCCTGATATTCTCTGACCCAAAGTGGTGTTTGCTTGAAACTTTCAGTCAATACCATATTGTAAAAGGCTTTAGATACATAAAAAATCGGTTGTTTTTCATAATGTTGATATAGCGCATCATGCATGATTTGAATTTCGCGCAGTAACTGTTCTTTGGTATAGGTATTGATGCAGTTGCTGTCATACTCCAAGTCAATTACAGGTGGCAAACTGTCGGATTTTTTTGGAACAGTCGCAATAAAGTTTTCTGCCTGAATTGCTCCATCACGGCATAAGCGATAAAAATGATAGGCGCCGACCAAAAAGCCATGTTCACGGGCTTTGAGCCAGTTATCCTGAAATTTACGGTCTTTAAAATCGCCCCCTTCGGTGGCTTTTAAATAGACAAAGGCATATTTTTGTGGGGAAATTTTATGCCACTGAACATCGCCTTGATGATGTGACACGTCAAATCCTTGAATCGGATATTCTTCGGTTGCCGCAGGTTGTTGGCGCAACACACCCAAATACAATAAAACCGCCAAAACAGCACTGCCAAGCATCGCAATGGTCATACGATAGTGCGGTGTAAAAGCTGAGTTTTTAGCTTGATTGGACGGTTTGCGCATGTTGAAAAAGCTTCGCGGAGCAAAGTCATATCATAACGTGCAGTGCGGTGTAGCACCATGCGCTTTCGGTAATGGCGTTTTAAACAGCCGTGTGTTTGGGGATATTCCAAAACACTAAAAATGCCAAAATATTTAATACACCCAAACAAATTAAAGTGGCATGAAAGGCACTGACTAACTGTCCTGCGCCGTAATAGGCACTAAACATATTCACCAAAGTACCTGCCAATGCCACGCCAATACTCATCGACAGCATCATAATAATGGATAAAAAACTATTGCCGCTGCTGGCATCTTGTTGAGGTAAATCTTTGAGTGTAAAGGTATTCATACCCACAAACTGCAATGAATTAAGCACCCCAAATATAAAAAAATGCAAGGCACGTAACCAAGTCGCAGTTTCAGCAGTGGTCAGCGCAAAACTAGCAATACACGCCCCGACCAATAACGTATTGGTCAGTAAAAACTGCCGATAGCCAAAACGTTGAATTAAAGGCCGAATAATTGGTTTAGATACCAAAGAACCGAGCACAGTCGGAATCATCATCAAACCCGTGAGAAACGGTTCAAAACCAAAAGCCACCTGTAGCATGATTGGCATGATAAAAGGCATGGCATTGCCCCCGAAGCGGGCAAAAAAGTTACCTAAAATACCAATGGCATATAAGCGATTTTTAAATAAATCGCTGCGAAATAAGGCATTTTGATGAGTATGGGCATGGCGGGCATAGCATGCTGCGGCAATACCGCCAGCCAAGATTAACGCTAAATTCCAAAGCAGATTATGTTGTGGGTTGGCAAAATTTTCGATGCCTAAAGATAAGCCCGCCATCGCCACAACTAATAGGATAAACCCGAGAAAATCAAAGTTTTTAACTTCAGTTTCAGTCACATTTGGCATGGCTTTGATACAAATCCAACAGCCCAAGATGCCCATAGGAATATTGATCAGGAAAATCCAGTGCCACGTGGCGACTTCGACCAACCAGCCACCCAGCGTTGGGCCAATTAAGGGGCCAATCAACCCTGCCAGACTCATCAGGCTCATGGCAGATAAAAACTGGGTGCGTGGAATAATTTTTAACATCGCCAAGCGCCCGACAGGCAAGAGCAATGCGCCACCAATACCTTGAATCACCCGATAAAACAGTAATTCATTCAGACTCGCTGCTGCAGCACAACCCAAAGAGGCAAGGGTAAAAATGATAATCGCTGCAAAATAGGTATTGCGTACCCCAAAACGATCTGCCAACCATCCACTTAATGGAATACACGCTGCCACCGAGAGCACATACGCCACCACAACACTGTGCATCCGCAGCGGGTCTTCCTGCAGGCTATTCGCCATTGCAGGGATTGCTGTATTCACAATGGTGGTGTCGAGCGCCTGCATAAAAAAGCCAATTGAAACCAGAAATACCAAAAGACGGTATTCAGGATGCAGGGCTTGATGGGTCGGTGTTTGGTTCATAACTCGGCAAAATGGACATTTGGTCTAGTTTAAACCATTTTGCAATCTAGCGGACTGCATCTGCAAAAGTATGAAAAGTGTTTGAAAATTCAAGTAAATGCCATGAAATTGTCATCTATTTGTCACCGATTATTCACTTTGAGTTTGTAAGTTGGGTGCATTTAGAAAAATGATGAGTAATTTATGAAAACGAAAATTTCTGCATTAATGTTGGCTTTATTGTCTGTAGGGATGGTGGGCTGTAATGATAATAATGATCCTATTCCTGTAAAAGAAGAAGTTGTTGAAGCAACACCTACAACAATTAGTTTGGAGCGTTTAGGGGAATACGATGCACAAATTTTTGGTGCGAGTGCTGCGGAAATTCCTGCTTATGATGCTGAAAGCAAACGTTTATTTGTAGTCAATGCGAAAAATGGCGTGGTCGATGTACTGGATTTAAGCAACCCAAGTGCACCTGTTAAGCTGAACAGCTTGGATGCCAAGACTCATTTAGCGAATTCTGAAGTCAATAGTGTCGCGGTACATCAAGGTATTGTCGCTTTAGCTGTTCAGGCAACACCTAAAACTGATAAAGGCATCGTGGCATTTTTTAAAGCCAAAGACCTGAGCTTTATCAGCAAAGTTGAAGTCGGTGCATTGCCTGATATGTTGACTTTTACCCCAGATGGTAAAAAAGTTTTGGTTGCCAATGAAGGTGAGCCAAATGAAGGCTATGCGATTGATCCAGAAGGTTCGATCAGTATTATTAATCTGACTGATATTAACAAGCCTACTGTAAAAACTGCAGATTTTCAGGCATGGAATACACGTAAGCAGGAGTTGCTTGATGCGGGCGTGCGTATTTTTGGGCCAAATGCGACTGTCGCACAAGATTTAGAGCCTGAATATATTGCGGTGAGTGACGATGGTAAAACTGCTTGGGCAAGTCTACAAGAAAACAATGCTATTGCTGTGATTGATTTGATTCAAGACCAAGTGGTCGATATTTTCCCCTTGGGCTATAAAGACTTTGGCTTAGCTGCAAATGCTTTAGATGCAGGTGATCGTGATTGTGTTGTTGGTAAGCAAGACTATAACGGTAAAACGATTACAGCCTGTGCTAAAAATGAGGGGATGATTAATATTCAAGCTTGGCCAGGCTTATATGGCATGTATATGCCAGATGCAATTGCGCAATATCAAGCCAATGGACAAAGCTACTTGGTCACTGCCAATGAAGGTGATGCGCGTGAATGGTTGGTTGATGAAGACTTATATTTTGGTACGGATGAAATAACTCAGGGTTATGCAGAAGAAATTCGTGTTAAACACTTATTCAATAATAAAGGCTTCAGTACCAATGGCGATTATGCAGCGCATTTACGTCTATTAAAGTCAGGGGTTAAAGGCGCAAAGCTTGATTCAAACGTATTTAAAGCATGTACCACTACAGATGCCAATGAAGTTTGTGCAGATAATTTAATTAAAGATTCATAATTGGGTCGTTTGACGATTACTTGGACGCAAGGTTACAAGAAAGATACAAATGGTGAGCCTGTGCTAGACAGCGATGGTTTCATGACCTATGACAAACTATATGCTTATGGTGGCCGCTCGTTCAGTATTGTAGATCCTAAAACCAAAAAAATTGTTTGGGACTCAAAAAATGACTTTGAACGTAAAGCTGCTGAATTATTTCCAGAATACTTTAATACCAATCATGAAAAATTAAGTATAGATGATCGTAGTGACAATAAAGGCCCTGAGCCTGAAGGCATTGCTTTAGGTAAAATTGGTCAAAAAACTTTTGCCTTTATTGGGTTGGAGCGTATGGGTGGCATTATGGTGTATGACATTACCCAGCCGACACAAGCATCTTTTGTTGAGTATTTTAATGATCGTAAGTTTGGTGAAACCCGTACATCTTTCGATGCAGAAGGTAATGAGGTTACCGTTGAAAATTCAAATCTCGGCCCCGAAGGTTTGATCTTTATTGCAGCCAAAGACTCGCCTAACGGCAAGCCACTGTTGGTTGTAGGTAATGAAGTCAGCGGAACTACTGCTGTGTACCAAATCAAACTCAACTAACAGCATTGCAAAATTAGAAATCTATTAAAGAGGGCACTTTGGTGCTCTCTTTTTTATGCTGTAAAACCAGTTTAAAACAGCGCATTAAAAAAGCGAGTCACCGACTCGCTTTCACTTTCATTTTTATTGCTATTTCATGTAGCTAAAAAAAGTTCAACCCACAAAATGACGTGGAGAATCCAAATTCTTCAAGGCATTAATAATTTTGTGGGAGTGGTTACACACGATCAGTTTAGCGCGGTGCTGTGGTGGTAAAAAACCTTCGTGTACCGCATGATCTAATTGCTGAATCAGCGCATCATAAAAGCCATTCACATTATATAAAATCATCGGTTTTTGGTGCTGATTCAATTGCCCCCAAGTGGCAATTTCCAAAATTTCTTCAAAAGTACCCAAGCCACCTGGTAACGCCACAAAGGCACTGGCACGATCTGCCATCATCGCCTTACGCTCATGCATGCTTTTTACTACGTGTAATTCGGTTAAATTACTGTGGGCAATTTCATAATCCAGCATAAATTCAGGAATTACTCCCACCGCTTGCCCACCATGTTGCACAACGGTGTCAGCAACCAAACCCATTAATCCAATACTCGCGCCGCCGTAGACCATACCAAAGCCTTGCTCGGCTAGTTTTCTTGCCAGTTGTACTGCTTTTTCCTGATAAATCGGGTTATTGCCAGAGCGCGAACCACAGTACAGTGCCACTAAAGGTTGAGAGGTTTGAGGAGATGGATTATTGATATATTGGGTCATTCTTAATTCGCTATTCATTTATTTTCTTCACCATAGCATGTTCTTTTTGTTGGCTCTAGCTTAGTACTCAAATATGACAAACCCGTCAGTATGCAGTGTTCAATTTGCAAAGATTTGTGAAAGTGCTGCATTGGCGTGGATGATGTCGCAAAAAGGGGATGAATCTGAGCGCAAACTTTCCTATACTCAAAGCTTGTCTGACAACTATAGAATCGTCATGGACAGTGGCAGTAGTCGCACCGAACGAATATTTTTAAATTACATGCTGTGCCAACCAGAGCAAGCAAACTTATCTTTTCAGTGTCATCGCCGTGTGGCACTTATGACCCATGATATTCAGGAGAAGAGCGCATGATCTTTGAATGGATGTCTGACCCCGCAGCGTGGGTCGGGTTATTGACCCTGATTGTGCTTGAAATTGTACTGGGCATTGATAACTTGGTGTTCATTGCCATTTTGGCAGAAAAATTACCGCCAGAACAACGCAATACGGCACGGGTGGTGGGCTTGCTTCTCGCCTTGGGGATGCGCCTGATTTTACTCGCCTCTATCGCGTGGGTCGTCACTCTGACCCAACCACTGTTTCATATTTTTGAACATCCTTTCTCTGGACGTGACCTGATTTTACTGTTTGGTGGTGTGTTCCTGTTGTTTAAAGGCACCATGGAACTGCGCGAACGCATTGAAGGCAAACCAGCACTAAAAGAAGAAAACCCTGTGCACGCGACTTTCTGGATGGTGATTGTGCAGATTGTAGTGCTAGATGCAGTGTTCTCACTCGACAGCGTGATTACCGCTGTGGGCATGGTGCAGCATTTATCGGTCATGATGATTGCGGTGATCATTGCGATAGGCATTATGTTGTGGGCGTCTAAGGCGCTCATGGACTTTGTCAATAAGCATCCTACCGTGGTGATTCTATGCCTGTGCTTCCTGATGATGATTGGTTTCTCATTGGTGGTGGAAGGTTTTGGTTATCACATTCCAAAAGGCTATTTATATGCCGCCATCGGCTTCTCGGTGATGATTGAATTCCTGAACCAAACCATCCGCAGAAATCAGGAAAAAACCGTGACCACCACCGATTTGCGCTACCGTACTGCTTCGGCTGTGATGCGGATGTTAGGTGGCAAAAGTCAAAATACGGCAGAAAGCAGTCATATCAATGAAGATGTTTTAGCTACCCGCGCCTTTGCCGATGAAGTCTTTGATGCTGAAAATGGCGTCTATCACAGCGTGATGGTACAAGGAGTGTTGGGCTTATCTGAGCGTCCTGTAAAATCGGTGATGACGCCACGTCCTGAACTGGAATGGATTGATTTAGACGAAGATGATGCCTCAATTCGCAGCCAATTATTAAGTATGACCCATTCACGAGTGATTGTGGCACGTGGTGAACTGGACAATATCTCAGGCATTGTCTTAACCCATAAAGTCATGAATCAATACATTGAAACAGGTGTACTGGACTTTGAAACACATTTGCGTGAACCCGTGATTGTGCATGAAAATGCCCAAGTTTTGATGGTGATGGAGCAATTGCGTCAAGCACCGCTGCAAATGGCGATTGTGCTGAATGAATATGGCTCGATTGAAGGCGTTGCCACACCTATTGATATTCTGGAAGCAATTGCAGGCGAATTCCCTGATGAAGATGCTCTCGAAGCCAGTGCTGAAAGTTTGGAAGATGGCACATTATTGCTAGATGGTTCCATTGATATTCGTCACGTATCTTTATTATTAGGTCGTGATTTGGTGGATGAAAGCGAGCAATATTCAACTTTATCAGGCTATATTTTATTCCATTTGGGGCGTTTGCCTGAAAACGGTGAAAAGCTGCTTTCCGATGGTTATGTTTTTGAAATTGTGACCATGGATGGACATAAAATTGAAAAAGTGCATTTGATTCAGCAGGAATCTTCAAGCGCATCATAAACTGAACGCCAAACTGCATTTCAGTCTTGTGCTTCCGCTAAAATAGCCTGCATTGTCAGGCTGTTTTGGGGCTGTTGCCATTGCAAATATAGACGAAGTGTCAACAGACCCTATTATTGATTTAAATTTCTGGAATTTTCTATGCATCACTTGGCATGTCCGTGCGGGCAAGGCGATTATCAATACTGCTGCCAACCTTTACACGTGGGGCAGGCACATGCAGAAACCGCGAGCCAACTCATGCGTTCACGCTATAGCGCTTTTGCCTTGCAACAAATTGATTATATTGTGCAAACTACTGCGCTAGGACAACAGGCAAGTTTGGATGTTGACGCAATTGCTGATTGGAGCAAGTCGAATCAATGGTTAAAGCTCGAAGTGCTGAATAGCAATGAAAAGTTAGATAAAAGCCATGCCCAAGTTGAATTTAAAGCCCATTACCATGATGCTAAGCAGGCGCAAATTCACCATGAAATTTCCCATTTTGTGCAACATCAGGCACGCTGGTATTTTCTAGATCCGACCACAGGGCAACAGCCGACCATGAAACAGCCGTGTATTTGTGGTTCGGGTAAAAAATTTAAGCAATGTTGTGCGCAATTTTTATAACTTTATCTTGGTTTTTCGCTTATTATAACGCGCATCTATTGGCCTAGTGAAAGAAGGGCAAGTCCATGTTGTTGTTGGTCATTTACTTAATCGCGATTACCGCAGAAGCGATGACAGGCGCATTGTCTGCAGGGCGTCGCAGCATGGACTGGTTTGGTGTCACCTTAATTGCCTGTGTCACCGCATTGGGCGGTGGTTCGGTGCGAGATGTATTGTTGGGGCATTATCCGCTGACTTGGGTCAAACATCCTGAATATTTGGTGCTGACCTGTATTGCAGCTTTTATCACCATTTTAATTGCCAAATGGATGCGTCATTTACGTTCCATTTTCTTGGTGCTCGATGCTTTAGGCTTAATTGGCTTCACTATTATTGGTTGTCAAATTGCTTTGGAAATGGGGCATGGCTTTGTGGTGTCTGCCGTTGCAGGCGTCTTAACAGGTGTGTCAGGTGGGATTCTGCGTGATATTCTGTGTAACGATGTGCCTTTAGTGTTCCGCCGTGAGCTATATGCCAGTATTTCTTTTGTGTCCGTGATTTGCTATTGGTTGTGTATCGAAATCGGTTTGTCGCTTGAATTGACCGTGATCTCAACACTTGTTTTTGGTTTTACTTTGCGTTTGATTGCGATTTATTTTGGCTTAGAAATGCCTAAATTTATTTATCAGGACGATGATGAACATTCAGCATCCTCTAAAGATGAAACCTAATTGGTTATAAGAATTGTATTGAATATCTAAATAGAAGCGAACCGATCACCAGATCGGTTTTTTAATGCTATCCACATCCTGTCAATTCATAGTATAAAAATACAACAGCAGTTGTGTTTTAGCCCATATCCTTTTAGCCAACTTAAAGAGTGTGTTATGGATTTAGTTTCGCGTGTGCAACGTCTACCCATTGGAAAATTCCACTATAGCCTACTGGTGGTGATTGGTCTGGGCTGGATGTTTGATGCCATGGATACAGGACTGATCTCCTTTATTTTGGCAAAAATGGCAGAAGACTGGAGCATGACCCCTGCCGAAAAAGGCATGGTGGTGTCGATTGGTTTTGTCGGAATGGCCATTGGGGCAGTCTTTTCAGGTGGTCTGGCCGATAAAATTGGACGTAAAACTGTATTTGCCACCACCTTGGTGATTTACAGTCTAGCTACTGCCGCTTGTGCCTTTGCGCCGAATTTAACTTGGTTACTGGTCTTTCGCTTTATTGTCGGTTTAGGTTTGGGCGGGCAGCTTCCCGTAGCGGTGACGTTGGTCAGTGAATACATTCCTGCGCATGTGCGTGGGCGCTTTATTGTATTGCTGGAAAGTTTTTGGGGCTTGGGGTGGTTATGTGCGGCATTGGTTTCTTATTTTGTGATTCCAAAATTTGATTGGCATACAGCATTTTTAATCGGTGGTTTGCCTGCCTTATATGCCTTGGTGATCTGGGAAAAAGTCCCTGAATCTATCCCATATCTGATCAATCGTGGTCGTATTGCCGAAGCACATGCACTGGTACAAAAGTTTGAGCGTCAATGTGGGGTAGAAGTCATTGAACAGATTGAAGTTCAGCCTGTTGCCGCTAAACAGCATATCTCTTTTACCCAACTGTGGTCGGGGCCATTTGCACGCCGTAGTTTAATGCTGTGGCTGATTTGGTTTGGCATTGTCTATTCCTATTATGGCATTTTCACTTGGTTGCCTAGTCTGTTGGTGCAGCAAGGCTACAGCATCGTACAGTCATTTGAATATGTGCTGGGCATGATTTTGGCGCAATTGCCCGGTTATATTGCAGCCGCTTGGCTGGTCGAAAAATTAGGGCGCAAAGCCACACTGGCAGGTTTTATTGGCATGTGTGCCGTATCGGCGTACTTCTTTGGTCAGGCGGATAGTGTGGCGATGATCATGTTCTGGGGCTGTTTGATGTCGTTCTTCAACTTGGGCGCGTGGGGGGTGCTATACACCTATACTCCTGAACAGTACCCAACCAATATTCGTGCTTTTGGTTCAGGTTGGGCCTCGGCCATTGGACGCATGGGCGGTATTGTCGCTCCAATGGTGGTCACGCACATGATGGTCATGCAAAATGGCTTTAGTTATGTCTTTATGATGTTTACCGCGGTTTTATTGGCCGTTGCTTTGGTGATTGTGGTGTTGGGTGAAGAAACCAAAGGCAGAACTTTAGAGTCGATAGGTTTGTAAAATAACCACCAGCCATCGTATATTTTGCATTGCTGTTTTTTATAAAATGAATATTTTTACGGCATAAGACACAAATTGTCGCAGAGCATCCTTACTAGCCCTTGTGCAGGATGCTGCTGCGGCATAGCATAAGCCGATTGATACAAAAACAAATGATTTAGGACGACAGGTTTTATGACAAGCCTTGCGCATCATGCAACAGAAAACCGTTCCGTAGCAGAATTTACTGAACGTGCATACCTTAACTATGCCATGTACGTGATTATGGATCGTGCATTACCCCATATCAGCGATGGTTTGAAACCTGTACAACGCCGTATTGTGTACGCCATGAGTGAGCTTGGACTCAAGCACAGCGGCAAACCGAAAAAATCGGCCCGTACCGTAGGGGATGTATTGGGTAAATACCATCCACATGGTGATTTTGCTTGTTATGAAGCTATGGTGTTGATGGCGCAGCCGTTCAGTTATCGTTACCCATTTATTGAAGGGCAGGGCAACTGGGGGTCACCCGATGATCCTAAATCCTTTGCCGCCATGCGTTATACCGAAGCCAAACTATCGCAATATAGTGAAGTACTTTTGGCGGAATTGGGGCAAGGTACTTGTGATTGGCAAGATAACTTTGATGGCTCATTAAAAGAACCTGTCAATTTGCCTGCGCGTTTACCGAATATTTTGCTTAACGGCACCACAGGTATTGCCGTGGGGATGGCGACCGATATTCCACCGCATAACTTGCGTGAAGTGGTGAAAGGCACAATTGCCCTGATTCGCAACCCAAATTTAACCGACGAAAAAGTTGCAGAATATATTCCTGCACCAGATTTACCGACTAAAGCTGAAATTATTACCCCACCTGAAGAATTGCTGAAAATGCAAAGTACAGGTCGTGGTAGTTACCGTATGCGTGCGGTGTACAGCATCGAAAAAAATGAAATCGTGATTACCGAATTGCCGTATCAGGTTTCGGGTTCAAAAATCATTACCCAAATTGCCGATCAAATGCAGGCGAAAAAACTGCCGTTGGTGAGCGATGTGCGTGATGAATCTGACCATCAAAACCCAACCCGTTTGGTGATTGTACTCCGTTCTAACCGTATTGATGCCGAAGCGGTGATGAGTCACTTGTTTGCCACGACCGATTTAGAATCGAGCTATCGTGTCAATATGAACATGATTGGCGCAGATGGTCGTCCGCAGGTGAAATCGATTCGTCGTATTTTGCTGGAATGGATTGAGATTCGTAAAAATACCGTCACACGTCGTTTGCAATATCATCTTAATAAAATCGAAAAGCGACTGCACATTTTGGCAGGTTTGCTGATTGCCTATTTAGATATTGATACCGTGATTCGGATTATTCGTGAAGAAGATCATCCTAAAGCCGAGTTGATGGCGCATTTTGGTATTGATGAAATTCAGGCTGAAGCCATTTTGGAATTAAAGCTACGTCATTTGGCTAAGCTTGAAGAAATGGAAATTCGTCGTGAACAAGAAGAATTAGAAGCACGCGCTGCCATTATTCGTGAACAATTGGCGAATCCTGAATCATTGAAAAATTTAATTATCAGTGAGTTGAAAGAAGACGCGAAAAAGTTTGGTGATGATCGTCGTTCACCAATTGTATTGCGTGCCGAAGCGACTGCAATTAATGAACAAGATATGCTACCTGCCGACCCTGTAACGGTGGTGTTGTCTGAAGCAGGCTGGATTCGTTGTGCCAAAGGGCATGAGGTCGATGCGGAAAATCTAAATTTCCGTGCGGGTGATCAATATCTCAGTCATGCACAAGGCAAATCCAATCAGCGCGTCTATATTTTAGATGATACGGGACGCAGTTATGCGTTGCCAATTAATAGCCTGCCTTCGGCACGTGGCTTGGGAGAACCATTAAGTTCAAAACTTGCTCCTGCCAGTGGTGTTGGCTTTAAACAATTGCTGATTGCCGATGATGAGACTGAAATTCTAGCAGCCAGCAGCAAAGGTTACGGCTTTAAAACGCAGGCCAAACAGTTAGATACCAGTGCCAAAGCAGGTAAAGCATTCCTGTCTTTGCCTGAACAATCGACAGTGATGAACTTGCAAATGATTGAACACGCGAGTCATGTTGCACTGCTCAGTTCAGCAGGGCGTTTACTGGTGATTGAGCTGTCAGAATTGCCAATTTTGAATAAAGGTAAAGGTAATAAATTGATACAACTTGAGGAAAAAGATCAGTTGGTGTCTATGTTGCCTTTAAGTTTAGATGAAGCAATTCAAGTATTTGCAGGACAGCAACAACTCAAACTCAAAGGCGACGATTTGCTGAAGTATGTGGCGAAGCGCGGCACGAAAGGTCAGCTCTTACCACGCGGTTACCAAAAAGCAAATAAACTGTTAATTCAAAGATAATACTAGCGTTTTTTAAGCAAAATACGTTATATATGGTTTATATTCGTGAAAATGGATGCAATACGGGACATAAACAAGCAAAGAACGACGTCCTGTATTGAGAAAAACAGTTTAAAACTAAGGATTATTGATTGGAGAAATTGGCATTATGGAAAAGATTTGGTTTGCTGAATACCAAAAGACAGGGATTCCAGAAACTGTAGAACTGCCTGCAGAAAATACGTCACTCGTAGACATTTTTGAACGTAATTTCCAAAAATTTGGTTCACGTGATGCCTTTATCTTTATGGATAAGGTTTTAAGCTTTAGTGAACTAGAAGAAGCTAGCCGTAAATTTGCAACTTATTTACAAAGTTTAGGTTTGGCACCTGGCTCGCGTGTTGCGGTGATGATGCCGAACGTACTTCAATATCCTGTGGTTGCACTGGGGGTGTTCCGCGCAGGTTTAGTTTTGGTGAACGTGAATCCACTTTATACTTCGCGTGAGTTAGAGCATCAATTAAATGACTCTGGTTCTGAAGTTTTAGTGATTATTGAAAACTTTGCATCCGTTTATCAGGCGATTATTGGTAAAACCCCTGTGAAGCATGTTGTTGTTGCTTCTGTGGGCGATATGCTAGGTGCATTAAAAGGCACGTTGGTGAATTTTGTTTTACGTTCAGTGCGTAAGCAAATTCCTGCATGGAACATTCCGGGTCACGTTAAATTTAACGCAGCAATGTCTAAAGTAAGCCCAAGCAACTACAAACGCCCAAGCTTAACTTTAAGTGATACGGCTGTGTTGCAATACACGGGTGGTACAACAGGTGTATCTAAGGGTGCAGAATTAACACACCGCAACCTTGTGGCAAACATGCTGCAATGTGATGGTATTTTCCAGAGTAAATTCGGTGCACAAGATGGTCAGCCAGATGACCGTATTTTCTGTGCATTGCCGCTGTATCACATCTTTGCATTCATGGTGTGTGCGCTTTACGGCATGTACAAAGGTCAGGCAAACGTCTTAATTCCAAACCCGCGTGACTTACCTGCGGTGATGAAAGAATTACGCAAATATCAACCAACTTTCTTCCCTGCGGTGAATACTTTATTCAATGCGCTTGTGAACAATGAAGAGTTTAAACAGCTTGATCACAGCAAATTGAAAATGGCGATGGGTGGTGGTATGGCCGTATTACCATCGACTGCTGAAGCATGGAAAAAAGTGACAGGCACTAACATCATTGAAGGTTATGGCTTGTCTGAAACTTCGCCAGTTGCAACGGCAAACCCGCCTGCATCTGAAGAATTCACTGGCACCATTGGTATTCCATTACCATTAACTGAAGTGGCTATTTTGGATGATGACGGCAATGAAGTTGCACTGGGTGAGCAAGGTGAAATTTCAATCCGTGGTCCACAAGTCATGAAAGGCTATTGGAACCGTCCAGATGAAACTGACAAAGTGATGATTAATGGTTTCTTCCGTACAGGTGACATTGGTGTTATGGATTCACGCGGCTATGTGAAAATTGTAGACCGTAAAAAAGACATGATTTTGGTATCAGGCTTTAACGTGTATCCATCTGAAATTGAAGAAGTGATTGCGAAGCATCCGAAAGTATTGGAAGTGGCTGCCATTGGTGTACCAGATGAAAAATCAGGTGAAGTGCCAAAACTGTTTGTGGTGAAAAAAGATCCATCATTAACCACAGAAGAAGTATTAGCATTCGCTAAAGAGAACTTAACTGGCTATAAACGCCCACGTTATGTGGAGTTTATGGATGAATTGCCAAAATCGAACGTAGGCAAAATCTTGCGTAAAGATTTGCGTAAAACTGCATAATTCATTCAGCATGTTCTAAAAAAATGCCCCTGAACATTCAGGGGCATTTTTTTATGGTTCTTTTTTAGAAAACCAATCGTTATATCTTAGAACAAAACAGCATTATTCTTTCATGAGCCAGCGGTCAAAATAACGACGCCCAACACCCACAATACCCAAGAAAATAAACATCGCACCAAATTGGCGGCTAAAACCTGATTGATTAAAACTGCCATAACTTAAAATATTATCAATTAAGCAATACACCACAATCACAATAATCCAGTGCCAGAGCGGTAAGCGCTTAATCCCTACCGCATAAAACGCCACCCAAAGCACAACGAAGGTAAAAATGGTCGACCATACGTTCATGTTGGCGCAAATCACCATCAATAAAAATGCCACAATAGGCAACACAATTTTTAAAACACGATCCACTCGCAGTTGATGTTGGCGCTGCTTTTCAAGTACATCTAACATTTCCTTTTGATCTGGGCTGACCATAATGGATCCTTTATATAATTGCTTAAAACATGCTATTTAACAAAATTTATTCAAGAAATGCCATGTTATGATAAGTTCTCAATACAGTTTATGAGAAAAAATTGATGCAAAGCATAAGTGGAATTGTTTATCTAATTATAATTGCTTGCTTATTGCCGTATGTCTTTGCTGTTGTCGCAAAAATGGCAGGCGGCTTTAAACGCGAAGATAACCAAAATCCACGTGAATTTTTAGCCAAAACTACAGGTTTAGCTGCACGTGCTAACGCCGTTCAGCAAAACAGTTTTGAAAGCCTGCCTTTATTTATTGCTGCAGTGCTCATGGCGGAATATATGGTCATCCCACAAGTGGTGGTGATGATGTTTGGTATTGCTTATATTGTGCTGCGCATTATTTATGGAATTTGTTATTTAGCCAATTGGGCGACGCTGCGTTCAATTGTTTGGATGCTGTCTTTACTTTGCCCAATTTGTATTTTACTGATGGTGATTAAACTGACCTGATCAAGTCAGGTGTGAAAATATGTATTTTTGCCTTGCAGATGTATAATCGCGCAGTAATTCAGGACAGAAAACCGTTATAATTGACGCGGTTTTAAAAAGATTTAACTTGTTTAAGAGTGATGCTATGAGCTACAGCAATATCCCTGCGGGTAAAGATGCACCAAATGACATCTATGTGATCATTGAAATTCCTGCCAATGCAGCGCCAATCAAATACGAAATTGACAAAGATTCTGATGCATTATTTGTAGACCGTTTCATGGGTACAGCAATGTTCTACCCAGCAAACTACGGTTATGTACCTAATACACTTTCTCTTGATGGTGATCCACTTGACGTATTGGTTGTAACGCCACACCCAGTAGAGCCAGGTTCTGTGATCCGTTGCCGTCCTGTCGGTAAACTGAACATGGAAGATGATGGTGGTGTTGATGCGAAACTGGTTGCAGTTCCACACGACAAATTGACTCCAATTTATAAAGATGTTCAAGAATATACTGATCTTCCACCATTATTGATCAGCCAAATTGAACACTTCTTCCAGCACTATAAAGACTTAGAGCCAGGCAAATGGGTGAAGTTAAGTGGTTGGGAAGGTGCTGATGTTGCGAAACAAGAAGTATTGAACTCAATTGAAGGCTACAAAGCTGCAAATCCATAATTTGCGTAGCCTGTTTGGCTTTTACATAAAAGCTAAAATATAAAAAAACCTGCACAGAATATGTGCAGGTTTTTTATTGGATTGGCTATTCTGAGAAATTAGAATAATTTCACAGGAATATCTAACCAGATACGCCATTCATTAGTTGAGCCAATACCTTCGCTGTTATTCACTTTTTGGTTATTGTAGCTACTACTTGAACGCAAGTAAGAGTAGCGTAAGCGTAAGCTCGCATCTTTAAATGCACCAGATTGAACGGTGTATTTCACTTGGTTGAAAAATTCATGTTCTTCAGCTTGATCAATAATTTCAGTTCGATTGTTGCGATCCGCAACATCAATATCCCAACCGTAAACAAATGCACTTGTCCAGTTCAAGCCAGGTAAACCGTGGTTTTTAAAGTTGTAGTTATATTGCAAGCCAACTGATTTTTCATCATTGCCGTTGAAATCAGATAAGTATGAATTTGGTACATAAATACTTTGTAGACCATCTGCATTGTATGCATAGTCGTAACCTGTATTGCCAGCATTATCTTGATAAGCCAGCATTACATTGTGAGCATCTTTATTATAGGTTGCCGAAACTCCCCAAATAGTGTTTTCACGGTCTGCAAGGTTATCTGTAGTATGTGAACCTGTGGCTGCACCAGCTTCCCACTGTGTGTTATAAGCCACAGCATCTAAGGTTACATTTGCATCGTTAGGTACAGCAAAGTTGTAATTTGCATTGGCATAGTGGCGTTCTAATTTATCTTTAACATCTACCCCATAATAAGAGGCATTAACTTGGTCGTTAAATTTGTATTTTGCACCCCAGAAAATAGCACTATCCAAACCTTGTTGGTCTGAGCTGATGTCATTTGACCATTGGTTTTTAGTAAATTTACCACCAATTAACGTCAAGTCTTTAATTTCGTTACTTTCAATATAAAGACCAGTGTAGTATTCAGGTGTTAAGCGTGCTGTATTGCTTGCAATTACTGGAATTTCAGATACTTGCGTACCATATTTAGCTGTTGTATTTGATACACGTGCTTTCACATAAGCACCACCACGTGCCCAGTGATCGTAAGCATCTTTGGTGCCATCAGCATTTAACTGATCATGTACAGGAATCATTTGATTGCCAGTATGCCCATTTTTGCCTAATTTAAATGAAGCATCACCAACAACACCCACACCAAAACCGACTACACCTTTGGTAAAGCCAGAATCTAATTTTACGATTGCAGTTTGCGCAAATGAACTTGTATCGTCACCAGGTTCTACACCTTTATAGTCACGAGTTAAATAACCTGTACGGAATAAAACCGAACCGTTTGCGTCTTCTACAAAGCCTTTAGATTCACTTTGTTCGCTAGCAAATGCAGTTGAAATAAGCGCTGCGTTGATCAATAACGCAAGTGTCAGTTTTTTAGATTTCAGCATTGGGAGAGAGCCTCATGCAGTAAATGTGTAGTTGAAACGTAGCCGAATTGTATCGCTATTTAGGCGCGAAAATATCATTTTTAAGGTGCTTATGACACTAAAGTTAAGCATTTTTTCGATAAACTGTAGGGTCATTAAAAATATTGAATTTTTAAAAGTTTAATAATTATTTTAATTTTTAGTAAAAACATAAACATAATTTTAAATGAGCTGAACAGCTAGAATGGATGACTTGGGAGCAATGCTTTAAGTTTTTTGTAAATTTTAGCCATAAAATCATCTTTGTTTAATATTTCAGCAGTTTAAGTTAATAGTTTATGGCGAAATAAGTAAGTAAAAACCTAAAATTTTATGTTTATTTCATCTTGTTAAGTATTTCTTCAAAAGTGCGGTTTTAAATTTAAGAATAGATAAGGTTGTATATTTTGGTTTTTATTTGAACTAAAAGTATAAAAAATAGAATGGTGTTGATGGGGTAACTAATAGTTTTTAGCTATGAGGTGTTTCATGTGAAATACGGTGTTTTATTTGTGCTGTTTTTGATGAATTTGACCCAGTAAGCATTTCTCTTTTTGCTAAATTTTTAAGTGTAATAACTTCAGAAGATATTGCATCGGCCTGTCACAATGCTGCTGAAATCTCACATTGGCTATTCGGTTTAACAATTTGAATGATATGCATGTTCTTGGTGCAAAAAAATTATTCGTATTCAAACAATATTTTTCTAGGCCAAACATGCTGTTCGCCCTTAATGGGAAAGGGGCTGTAAGCATATGAGTAATGACTTTGTCCCAGTTTTTAGTATATGCAAAGATGTGCGAATAAATGTTATTGCACTTTTTTAGGCAGTTTAAATTTGAGTTCTAAGTCAGGTACATCAAAAATGTTGAAATGTATTCTGTATTTACACGGTAAATATGACTTATACATCTATGTAAAAAGAATGAACAAAAGTGAGTTGTAGGCCATAGCGATGAAAATAAGAAATTTATTAATTTAAAAATAAATATAAATAACAATCATTTAGATGTGGTTGTGAGCCTATTCTGAGTATGGAAAATCTTGTTTTTTTGAATGTTGGCACACGGTTTGCAATCCTCCATGTGAGTTAAACAACAATAGACACAAGCATCTCATCAGATGCAGGGGGAAAATCATGAACATGGGATTTAAAACACTTTTTGCAGCAGCGATGATGGCAGCATCTGGTCTAAGCATGGCATCAGAATCAACTTCAGCATTGTCTTTTAGTGGTACTGCGGCAATGACCAGTGATTATCGTTTTCGTGGCATGACACAAACAATGAGTGATCCTGCGGTGCAAGCGGGTTTTGCGTTGAGCCATGATTCAGGCCTTTATGCTGGTGTGTGGGGTTCCAATGTCGATTTTGGTGGTACGGCACATTTAGAGCTTGACCCTTATATGGGCTATACCACAAGCCTAGATTATTTTGCCAGCAAACCCATTTTGGATGTGGGTTTTTGGTATTACGCCTACCCAAGTGAGAGCGATTTAAACTGGCTCGAAGCTTATGCAAAATTAGGTTTTAGTGATGTTTTGTTTAAAGATGCCAGCTTATTAACAGCCATTAACTACAGTAATGATTTCTTAGGTGGTGACACCGATGCTTGGTATTTCAATGCCACTTATACCGCACCCATTGGAAGTACCGGCTTTTCTGGGGTTGCTGGATTAGGTTACACCCAAGCAGATGACTTTGATTTTGGCGGTGGAAAAGACAGCTATGTAGATTGGAAAGTCGGTGTAAGCTATAACTTTGCTTCAGTTGAAGGTTTATCTGCTGAATTGGCTGCTGTAGGAACTGATATTGATACCGATGGTTTTTCGCATGCGGCAAAGCGTGGCGTTGAAACAGGAGCTGTATTTACTTTAACTAAAGCCTTCTAAAGATACGGCTACGACGATAAATAAAAGCTCCAGTTAGGAGTGAAACTTAAAACAATAAAAACAACTCGCCCATTGTACAGGCATGGCAATGGGCTATTTTCATCTCTTAGACTTTTAATCAGATTCTTAATCGAACTCTTAATTAGACTTTCAATCAGGCTTCATGGGCACGATAAGACAGTGCTTCACTCAAATGTGGACTTTGAATCTGTTCACTTTGGGCTAAATCTGCAATGGTGCGTGCCACTCGTAACACCCGATGATACGCACGTGCCGATAAGTTCAAACGCTGCTGCGCAATGGCTAAAATATTTTGCGCAGTATCATCTAAATGTGCAAATTGCTCTAATTGTTTGGGACTGAGCGCCATGTTTAAACACTCTTGGCGTTGCAATTGTCGTGTATATGCTTGAATGACACGGCTTCGCACGGTTTCAGAATTTTCCACTAGTCGGGTGTCCTGTAATTCATGTGCTTGCAGAGGTGGTACATCAATGTGTAAGTCGATACGATCCAATAACGGCCCTGAAATACGGTTTTGATAGCGTTTAATACTTTCTGCAGAACATTGGCAGCGCACATCCTGATTAAAAGCATAACCACAAGGACAGGGATTCATGGCGGCAATTAGTTGAAAGTTGGCTGGAAAGGTAATTTGCCGAGAAGCGCGGGAGATCACAATTTCTTTGGACTCTAAAGGTTGGCGCAGCACTTCTAACACTTTTTTATCAAATTCAGGTAATTCATCTAAAAATAAAACGCCTAAATGCGCCAAGGTAATTTCACCAGGTTTGGGATATGAGCCTCCACCGACCAATGCTACAGCAGAAGCGGTATGATGCGGGGCGCGAAAAGGGCGCTGTCCAAACGTATGCGGGCTATTGGCCACTGAATAGATGCTGGCGACCTCTAAATTTTCCTGCATATTCAATGGCGGTAAAATACTGGAAAGCCTAGATGCCAATAAGGTTTTACCTGTACCGGGTGGGCCTTTGAATAGCAATGAATGTCCACCTGCAGCTGCTATTTCCAAAGCACGTCGTGGGCGCAACTGTCCTTTAACATCGACTAAATCAAAGGCGGAATGTGATAACTGTGGTTGGGCAGTCGCGGTGACTTTATTTAAAGGCTGGCTTTGTGCCAAATGTTCGCAAACTTGTTTTAAATGTGTGGCGGCAAAGACTTCAAAGTCAGGCAATTGAGCAGCTTCTTGTGCATTTTGTTCAGGTAAAACCAAACGATGCTGTGCCTGTTGGCAGGCAATCGCAATACTGAGTGTGCCTGTGGTGGGACGCAATTGACCATCTAAAGCCAATTCTCCAATAAACTCTAAACTTTCAGTGCTTTGTTCGGGCAATTGTCCCGAAGCAATTAAAATGCCTAAAGCAATGGCTAAGTCCAAACGCGAACCATCTTTGGGCAAGTCGGCAGGCGCTAAATTAATGGTCAGACGTTTGGTCGGAAATTGAAAACCACTGTTAATAATGGCAGAGCGTACCCGATCTTTACTCTCACGTACGGCAGCTTCGGCTAGACCGACAATGGTTAAAGAAGGTAAACCTTGACTCAGATGGACTTCGACTTCAATTGCAGGGGCGTGCAAGCCGAGCAGCCCCCGCGTATACACTTTGGCAAAAGACATTTTTTATGATGATCCGTTTTGGTGCGTTATTTTTATAATGTTTGGTTTTTGTTTTTTATGCACTCAATTGATGCTTATTTTTTGAGTTGAATTTTCTGTTCTAGTGCTTCAACTTGTTTTAACAATTCATTTAAACGTAAGTTGGCATTATTGAGCGCAGTACGTTGGCGGTCTAGCTCATCTTGCGAGACCAAATCCATTTTGGTGACCGCCTCATTGAGCAAAGCACGTAAATTATGTTCTAAATCTTTTTTAGGTTGTTCAACTTGTTCCAAAATGGCTTGTAATAAAGTTTCAATCATTGTTGTTTCCACAAAGATGGAGAAAATGGAGGCAGTGTAGCACTGGTCTTGAATAGACTATAGCATTTCAGACGAAATATGGATTTATTCGATGAGTAAAATCGTAAATCTTCTAGTAAATATGTCTATTTTTTGAAGATCAAAACCATATAAATGTATAAAATAAGGTATAAAGAAAACTCATGTCACGGTTTCTAATTTCCCCCGACCTTAGAACTTTGGCATGGAATTTGAACATAAAACCTTACTGGTGAATTAAGCCGAAGGAAAACACACATGAAGCTCGTAACTGCAATTGTAAAACCCTTTAAATTAGATGATGTGCGTGAAGCATTATCTGAAATTGGTGTTCAAGGGATCACCGTAACAGAAGTCAAAGGCTTCGGTCGCCAAAAAGGTCATACCGAACTTTATCGTGGCGCCGAGTACGTCGTTGACTTCTTACCTAAAGTTAAAATCGAAATCGCAATTAGCGATGAAATGGTCGATTCGGTGATTGAGTCAATCACTCGTGTTGCTAGTACAGGCAAGATTGGTGATGGCAAAATCTTTGTGACTAACCTCGAACAAGTCATCCGTATTCGTACAGGTGAAACGGGTGCAGATGCTGTTTAAAAGATGGCACGAAGTTTGCTGAGTACCTAATAACTCACAAAAACAAAGGTCGGGGGACACAAATGAAAAAAATGCTACTCGCGCTGAGTCTATCAGGCGCACTTCTTGGTGGTTCTGTTGCTTGGGCTGAAGAAGCCGTAACAGCCACCGCACCAACTTCAGATGTTGCAGTGCTTGAAACTGCCGAAACATCTCCTATCGAAACAACAAATGCAACAGAAGTTGCAGCTGTAGCAGAAGTCAGCACGCCCGAAGCTGCTGAACCTGAAGCTGTATTAGATACAGGCGATACCGCTTGGATTTTAGTTTCGACTGCTTTAGTTTTACTCATGACCATTCCTGGTTTGGCACTATTTTATGGCGGTATGGTACGCAAGAAAAACGTACTCAATACTATGGCTTATAGCTTTGTAGCAGCAGCCGTGGTCAGTATTGCCTGGGTGGCAGTGGGCTATAGTTTGGCTTTTGGTGAAGGTAATGCCTTTATTGGTGGTCTAGACAAAGTCATGCTGGCAGGCATTGGTACCGATGCGCTCAGTGGCAGTATTCCTGAAATTCTATTTGTGATATTTCAAATGACCTTTGCCATCATTACTGTGGCAATTATCAGTGGTTCAATTGCAGAACGAATGAAGTTTGGTGCCTTTGTTGCCTTTATCGCGATTTGGGTGGTCGTGGTCTACGCACCAATTACCCACTGGGTATGGGGTGGTGGTTGGTTAGGCAATGATGGTGCTCTCGACTTTGCTGGTGGTACTGTTGTTCATATTAACTCGGGTGTTGCAGGTTTAGTTGCTGCATACATGTTGGGCAAACGTATGGGCTTGGGCCGTGAATCTATGGCTCCGCACAACCTGACTTTGACTGTACTGGGTGCAAGTTTACTCTGGGTGGGCTGGTTTGGTTTCAACGGTGGTTCTGCTTTAGGTGCCAATGGTGCAGCGGGTTATGCCTTAGTTGTGACTCAAGTGGCAGCCGCAGCCGCAGCAATTGCATGGCTTGTAGCAGAAAAACTGGTACGTGGTAAAGGTTCTGTATTAGGTGCTGCATCGGGTGCTGTAGCAGGTTTGGTGGTGATTACTCCAGCAGCAGGTTTTGTGACTGTTGGTGGTGCATTAGCGATGGGTTTAATTGGTGGTGTGGTATGTTTCTGGGGTATTACTGCCTTAAAACGCGCCCTGAAAGCTGATGACTCTCTAGATGCCTTTGGACTACATGGTGTAGGTGGTATTGTTGGTGCAATTTTAACAGCCTTCTTTGCCAGCGAGTTTATTATGGGCGATGCTGCACCAAGCAACTTGATGAGCCAACTTTGGGTGCAAGTTGAAGGTGTGTTAGCGACCATTGCTTACTCTGCTGTACTGACTTTCATCATCTTAAAAGTAATTGATCTAACCATTGGTATTCGTGTGGCTGCAGAAGATGAGCGTATGGGACTCGACTTAAGCCAACATGGTGAACGTGTAGAATAATCTAGACAGTACATAATCAATATATTGTGTAAAACAGCCCTTCGGGGCTGTTTTTTTTCTATATGTTGCGTAAAACTCTACAAAGTTTGGAATTTTTGCTACACTGCATTTTCATTCAAATTTGTGCAATTAAACCGCTATGCATTGTCCATTTTGCAACACTGCAGACAGTAAAGTGATTGACTCACGTTTGGCGGCAGAAGGCTGCCAAATTCGCCGACGTCGTGAGTGTATTGGCTGTGGTGAACGCTTTACCACCTTTGAAAGTTATGAAGTGGTTATGCCACGGGTGATTAAATCCGATGGTAAAAGTGAGCCTTTCGATGAAGCCAAGTTACGTCGTTCGTTAATGCATGCTTTGCAAAAACGTCCCGTGACCCAAGAGCAAATTGAAACGGTACTCAGCGACATCCAATTACAAATTCGCCGTTTGGGAGAGCGTGATGTGAAATCACGTACCATTGGTGAGGTTGTTATGCAGGCTTTATTTGCATTGGATCATGTTGCTTATGTACGTTTTGCCTCGGTGTATCAAGACTTTCAGGATGTCGAAGCATTCCGTCGCCAAATTGAACAAATGCAGTCGCGTGAGCAATAAAGCGCAATGCCATCATCTATTCCACAGCAACCATCCATGATTGAACTCAATACTGACGCGCAACCCGATGATCTTTTTTGGATGCGTCGTGCCATTGAACTGGCACGTTTGGGGCAATACAGCACTAAGCCAAATCCGAACGTGGGCTGCGTTATTGTTAAAGATGCCCAATTATTGGGCGAAGGTTTCCATCTTCGTGCAGGACAGCCACATGCCGAAGTCTTTGCTTTGCGTCAGGCCGCTGAACAAGCGCAGGGTGCAACTGCTTATGTGACTTTGGAACCTTGTGCACACTATGGGCGCACACCACCATGTGCCAAAGCCTTGGTCGATGCAGGCGTGGCTAAAGTGGTTGTGGCTTGTCCAGACCCGAATCCATTGGTGGCAGGTAAAGGCGTTCAGATTTTACAGGATGCAGGTATTCAGGTTAGCGTGGGCGTGGCAGAAGCTGAAGCAGCGCAGTTAAATGCAGGCTTTTTAAAAGCCATGGCTACAGGCATGCCTTATGTGCGTTTAAAAATTGCTTCTAGTTTGGATGGTCGTACGGCAATGGCTTCGGGTGAATCCAAATGGATCACAGGCACGGCTGCACGTGCCGATGTGCAGCATTGGCGGGCAATTTCTGCTGCAGTATTAACGGGGATCGACACGTTACTGGCCGATGACTGTCTGCTTAATGTACGCCACTTAGAGGGTGTAGATGACATCCACAGCGTAGTACAACCCAAACGGATTATTTTAGATCGCCAAGGTCGTTTGCCTTTGAGCGCACAAATTTTGCAGCAGCCTGAAACGGTGATGGTGATGGGACCGTATCGTGCAGAGTTGGCTGCTTTGGGCGTGTTACAATTGGAACCGCAACCTTTAGCCACCTTACTTGCCCAATTGGTACAGCAACATCAAATTTATGATGTGTTGGTTGAAGCGGGTGCAACCTTATCGACCGCTTTCTTACAGGAAGGTTGGGTTGATGAAGTGATCAGCTATGTGGCACCTACATTGTTAGGGCGCTCGGCTCGTGCCATGTTTAATGCAGAATTTGAACAGATGGCAGAGCAACTTCGATTTAAACTTTGCGATGTCACTCAATTGGGTGATGACGTGCGCCTTAGGTTAATTCCTTCTCAAGAGACACTATGAGTTCAGAGTCAACGGTTTATCACAAACGTCGTCATGCGGCACGCACCACTGATGAATACTTATTCCATCAGTTAGTGCCTTATTTGGGCAATAAACGCCGTTTACTGCATCTGATTTTAGAAGCACTTGAACAGACAGGAACGCTACATCCTAAAAATGGTCGTGCACCAATTTTTGCCGATTTTTTTGCAGGTTCAGGAGTGGTATCACGTTTGGCGCGTCAAAATGGTTATCGGGTGATTGCCAATGACTGGGAACCGTACAGCCATGCCTTAAACCATGCGATTTTGGCCTGCACTGAAGCACCTGCGTTTAAAGAATTAGGCGGCTATCAAAAAGCCATTGATTATTTGAACCGTTTGCCTGAAGTCAAAGGCTGGGTGACGCATAATTTGTGTCCGCGCAATGACGAAATTTATGACCCAAGTCGTGACCGTTTATTCTTTAAACGTCGTAACGGTATGCGCATAGATGCGATTCGTCAGCAAATTGCTACGTGGCAAGCGCAGGGTGCCATTGATGATGTTGAGATGTCGGCATTGTTGGCGCCGTTGTTGTACTCTGCCAGTTTTGTCAGTAATACCAGTGGGGTGTTTAAAAGCTTCCACCACGGCTGGGGTGGCAAAACTCAAACTGCACTCGAACGAATAGAATCATTATTGTGGCTCACGCCAAGTCGTTTTTGTGACATTGGTGAACCAAATAAACCTGCTGCAGAAATGTGGTGTGTCGATGCACAGCATCTTGCCAATCAAATGAGTGGTTTTGAGGTGGATGTGGCTTATTTAGACCCACCGTATAATCAACATGCTTATAGCAGTAACTATCATGTCTTAAATGCCTTAACCTTGTGGGATCAGGTCGATTTACCAACCCCAGACACCAAAGGCTTTAAAAGTGGTATTGACCGTGCATGGCGCAAAGAACGTCCAAGTCCATACAACTCATCTAAGTACGCCAAAGAGGCGTATGAAACCTTATTGGACACCATTAATGCACGTTTTATTCTGACCAGTTATTCTACCGATGGTAATATTAGTGCCACAGACTTGTTGCAAGCCAATTTAAAACGCGGTCGAGTGACGTTATTGACGCAAGATGTTCCGCGTTATCGCGTGAGTAAACAGCGTCAGTCCGAGCGTGCGCGCGTGCTGGAATTTATTGTGATTACCGATACGCATGCCAAGTCAGGCCCACCTATTCGCCAGTTGTTAGGGCAACTTTACCATTTTGCAGAATTGGGTGGTGTAGATACCTCAGGTGTGAGTACCCAATTGGCGTTGTGGTAAATCCACAAATCCTCAGTGAATGAGAGAAAAGATTATGTTTACAGGCATTATTGAAAGTTTAGGTAAAGTAGAAAGCCTGCAAAGTGTGGGCGGTGATGTACGTTTGCGTATTCAGACCGATTTGGATATGTCGGATGTGCATTTGGGGGATTCAATTGCCACCAATGGTATTTGTCTAACCGTGATTGAGTGGGGCGATAACTGGTATGCGGCAGATGTGTCGCGTGAAAGTCTGAACCGTACCACTTTAGGTACATGGAAAGTCGGTCAACCTGTCAACGTTGAAAAGGCCATGCTGCCAACCACACGTTTTGGCGGGCATATCGTGAGTGGGCACGTAGATGCTGTGGGTGAAATTACCGTGGTACGTGAAGATGCGCGTTCGATTTATTATGAAGTGACTGCACCTGCAGAAATTGCCAAATATTTGGCAGAAAAAGGCTCAGTGACGGTAGATGGCATTAGCCTGACTATTAACCATTTACGTGGCAGCATCATCAGCCTAAATTTAATTCCGCATACGGCAGAACGCACCAATATTGGTACGTGGAAAGTCGGCAGCAAAGTCAATTTAGAAGTGGATGTATTGGCACGCTATATTGAGCGTTTGCTGTTGGGTGATAAAGCTGCAGAAACCACACAGCAATCCAAAATCAGCATGGAATTTTTGGCTGAAAATGGCTTTTTAAAATAAGCACAGAGCCGAATGAAATTTAAACAGTCTGATTGAAAAATTAGACTGTTTTTTTGTTTTTAGGGATAATTAAAAAGATAAAGATGTTTTTTTCATCATAAACACCCCTTTGGTTTAATGTAGATGATTGATTTTTTAATGAATTTGGAACACTGGCTGCCATTATTACTCGATAATTATGGTCTGTGGATCTATGCCATTTTGTTTCTGATTATTTTTGCAGAAACAGGTTCTGTGTTCATGTTCTTTTTACCAGGCGATAGTTTGCTGATCGCAATTGGTGCCTTGTGTTCCACCACCGATGTGGTGCATTTGCACTATATGGGGATTTTACTTTTTGTCGCTGCGGTCTTGGGATATAGCGTCAACTATTACACTGGACGAATTCTAGGGGTGAAGTATTTTCATCAACATTCACGTTATTTCAAACCTGAATATATTGTCAAAACCAACCATTATTTTATGAAACATGGTGGCAAAACTATTTTAATGGCGCGTTTTATACCGTTTGTTCGTTCATTTGCACCATTTGCTGCAGGGTCAGGGCACATGCCTTTGGCGACCTTTAGTTTTTATAATGTGGTGGGTGCTGCCGTATGGATTTTTTCTTTAATGGCAATAGGTTATGGCTTGGGTAATATTTTGTCTTGGTTGGGTGATTGGATTTAAATTCCTCATTTTTCTATTTTCTTCTTCTAAATCCACCGCGATAACTAAAAAAGTGGATTGATGGCCACAAAAAAAGCCCACCGTGTGGACTTTTGATATTGTTCAGTTTTAGTGTTTGGTGACAATTAATTCTGTGCCACCCAAGCGCGGGCTAAAAGTATCGTTACTTTGAATTGAAAACTCACCCTTTTCCGCTTCTTTAGACAAGTACATGCTTAATGATTGGAAATCTGCACGACTGATCCATAAATCCTGAGCACGAATACTCCACTGTTCGCCCGCATTAAGATGGTCGATTTTGCCTGAAATTTTCGTCAAGATATCCATTTGAAACCCATGATTACAAAAGTCATTTAAAGGAGATAAAAGTTGAGAATTCAACTTTTTCTGGATGATTATCATGTGACAAAATTATTTCATTTTGATGACATTGGGTTTAAGACTTTGGGCTAATTGGGGATAAAAAGTAAAATTATTCTTTAGAAAAATTTGAATTTTTTAAGATATAGTCAATTTCTTCTTGGGCTGCAGCATGTAGTCGCGCACGAAAGATCGTTACCGCCTGCTCAATTTGAGTTTCGGCTTCTAGCTCTAAACGCAAACGTACACTTTCAAGTTCAGAAACAATTTGATCATCACTTACCGCAGTTGCGGCTTGATTAAAAGTCACTGCAGGTAATTCAGGATTTTGCTCATAACGTGCAGTATAGTTTGAAATTTCCTGATCCAGACTTTGACGCATCAACTCAAGTGCTTGAGTTTGTTCTGCAAAGCGTTGCGCTTCATCTTGCTGTAGCTGTGCAGCATAAGCGGCTTGTTCTGCACGTTGCTGTTCTAATTTGAGTTCGAGTGCCAATTGGCGACGTTGCCGTGCTTCTTCAATCAAACGTGCTTTCAGGTCAGCATAGGCTTGTTCAATTTTTTCCTGTGATTGTTGCTGAGCGCGCTGATCTTCTGCAATCCAGTTGTGTAATTGCGTTTCAGGTTGCAAGACCTCACAAATTCGATGCAGATCATCCATAAATGTCTGGCGCACAGCCTGAGGCGCGGTTAACCAGCGCTGTTTAAAATCTGAGCCGACATTTAAAGTCACCGCATCTCTCCTTATTTTGAGCAGTATTTTTAAAAAAACGTTTTAAAATTAAAGCTTAAACGTCTGTGGTTCTATGCCCAAACGTCGATATTGTTTAAATTTTTCACGTCCAAGCACTTTAGCTGCTTCGTGATTTTCAATAATCTCAATAATGTGACTAAATTTTGCATAGGCTTCAAGTGCCTGACTGTTAAAATTAAACACAATCCAGTCCGATTGCTGCGGTAATTCGGCAGAAATACATACGCTGGCCTGTGTTTGGTTAATGCCATGCGGAATAAAACTGCTGGCATCAAAACTCCACAGACGCTCATCCAATGTTTGCTGTAACTCTGGGTCAGGGCAATGCAACCAAATGCGCGCCTGCTGCCGCAGTATTTTGCGGCATAAACGGCAAGTGCTTTCCACTTGCCGTTCAGGACTTTTTTCAAACAAATAAAAGCTGACTTTAGCCATTATTGCCTGCACGTTGTGCGAGGAACTGCATCAATAACGGTACAGGACGACCTGTTGCGCCTTTATTGCTGCCTGAGTTCCATGCTGTACCTGCAATATCTAGGTGCGCCCAACGGTAGTCACGGGTAAAGCGCTGTAAGAAACAAGCTGCAGTCACTGAACCTGCTTTAGGACCACCAATATTGCCAATATCGGCAAATGGTGAATCCAGTTGTTCTTGGTAATCGTCAATCACGGGCATACGCCATACACGGTCAAATGCGGTGAGTCCCGCAGCATCTAATTCCGCCGCAAGCTCATCATCTGGGGTAAACATGCCTGTCAGTACCGAACCGAGTGCAACCACGCAAGCGCCTGTTAAAGTCGCAATATCAATCACCAAAGCAGGGTTGAAGCGTTTCACATAGGTTAGGGTATCGCACAGCACCAAACGACCTTCGGCATCGGTATTTAAAATTTCGATGGTTTGGCCGCTCATACTGGTCACAATATCACCCGGGCGAGTGGCTTTGCCTGACGGCATATTTTCTGCAGCGGCAATCGTGCCGACCACATGGATAGGTAAACGTGCTTCACACAGCGCGCGCATGGTGCCTAAAACTGAAGCAGAACCACACATATCAAATTTCATTTCATCCATCCCTAAGCCGGGTTTGAGTGAAATGCCGCCTGTATCAAAGGTGATGCCTTTACCAACCAATACCACAGGTGCTTCATCACGCTGTGCTTGGTATTCGAGGCTAATGATGCGTCCTGGACGGTCTGAACCCTGACTGACTGCAAGGAAAGCACCCATGCCCAATTCCGCTATTTCTGCTTCATCTAAAATGGTGACTTTGAGTAGGTCTGGATATTCTGCCGCAAGTGCTTGGGCTTGTTCTGCCAAATATTCAGGGAAACAAATGTTGCCCGGACGGTTGCCCAAGTCGCGTGCCATGTTTTGCCCCGATTGCATGGCTTCAATCAATTGAAGTTGATCTGCGCTGAGTGGGCTGTTATTGGCAATGAAATGGATTTGTTCAAGCTGAAATTCATTCTTTTTGCTTTTGTATTCATCAAAAGCATAGGCTGCTTGGGTCAGGCTGAGTGCAAATACATAATGCAGCTCGCTAGGCAGGGCAGACAAGTCAATGCTGATCTGTTTAAATTTTTTTTGTGAAGATTTGATAATGCTTTGTGCAATTTTTGCCAGCTTTGCGGCTGGTAATTCTTCGGTTTTACCCAAACCGATCAGGTTGCTATTGGCGCATTCAGCAACGCTAGCCACCAAACTTAAACTTTCATTAAAGCCTGCTTTAAATTGTGTCGCTTGAATAATGCTGTCTAAATCCTTGATTTGATAAGCAGCAGTTGCCTGTGGCACCTGTTCTGCAGCCACTAAAATTGACAAAGATTCACTCGCGCTGTGTTCTTGGAATGCGGGACTTAAGCTAAATTTAATCACTGGATTTTATGCCTATCTAAATGTGCAAACTATGCAACCATTGAAACATTTTTATGCGTCGAGTTTCAATGTATAACAAGGCGATAGGTTTTATATTTTCAACATTCAGGTAAACTAACGCGAATTGGATTCCCTCACATTTTGGAAGAAATAATTTGATTATTCGGCGTTATTTGGTCAAGCAAGTTGTGTCGACATCCTTGGTTGTGATTGCCTTACTGACTTTGATCATGATGGGTGGTCGCTTGATCAAGTATTTTGGCGTGGCGGCACAAGGGCGTCTGGATGCGAGTATTTTATTCAGCATCATTGGCTATCGCTTGCCTGAATTTTTGACGCTGATCTTACCTTTGGGTTTCTTTATTGGCTTGATGTTGGTATTTGGTCGTTTATATGTCGACCATGAAATGGCAGTGCTCAACAGCAGTGGCGTGAGTCGGCATCAATTGGCACGTTTATTGGTGCCAATGACGCTGGTATTTCTAATTGTCCAAGGCTTTTTAATGCTGTGGGCATCACCGTGGGGACTGCGTCAGTTTGAAGCATTGACCACCAGTCAGGCAGTACGCACAGGTTTTGATTTGGTGCGACCCAAAGAATTTATTTCTTCAGGGCCATATACCATTTACGCAGGCGATCTGTCCGAAGATCGTAAAAACCTGAAAGATATTTTCTTTTATCAACGTGCAGAAAAAACAGGTCGTCCTGATGTCATGATTCTGGCAAAAGAAGCGACACGGGTAGAGCTGGAAAATGATCCTGCCAATGTGGTGGATTTGGTCGAAGGGCGTCGTTATGAAATATTTCCGGGCACAGCCAAATATTCACAGGCAGAATTCCAAAGTTATCGTTTACGTTTAGAGAATGACAAAGAAGCTAAATTTGAAAGTGCCGAAGTAGAAGCCTTAACCACCTCGCAACTTTGGAAAAACCGTGCAGACCCTGTGGTCGCAAGTGAACTGGGATGGCGTATTTTTGTGCCTTTTGCGATTGTGGTGGCGTTGTTTTTAGCCGTGGCATTGTCAGAAGTTAGTCCGCGTCAGGGGCGTTATTTAAAACTGTTTCCTGCCTTGTTAATTTTCGCCAGTTTGATTGTGGCGCTCATGGCGGTTAAAACCCGTATCAGCAAACAAGAAATGGGCATGATTGCTTATCCGTTGGTGTTGTTGGCTTATGCGATTGCGGCAGCCTTGTTCTCACGTAAACAAAAACTAGCACCTAAAATTAAGCAGCAAATTCAGCGAGTGAGGTCTTAAGATGTTGGCACGTCGTATAGTTGCAAAACACGTCACCAAGACCACTGCACTGGCTATGTTTGGTGCAACGGCAATTTTGTCTGGTTTGCAGGTGTTGTTTACCTATTTAGGCGAATTGGGTTCACTCAATGAAAACTATAGTGCATGGCAGGCATTGCTGTATGTATTGTGGGGTGCGCCAAATTATCTCTATGAAATTTTGCCGATTTCTGCCTTGATTGGCGCAGTGTTAGGCTTGGGTACGTTGGCATCCAACAGCGAATTGATTGTGATGCGTTCTGCAGGGATTAGCCTGTGGCGTATTGTGGGATGGGTGATTCGTTCCGCCATGGTATTGGTACTGCTGTCTTTTGTGCTCAGTGAATGGGTGATTCCATACACCAATGAACAAGCCAAAAGTGTTAAAAGTCACCGTAGCGTCGCTGAGCTGGGTGAAGTTCGTGGCTATTGGTCGCGCGAAGGCAATCGTTTTATTTATATTGACTACGCCAATGCCCAAGGGCAGCTCAAAAATGTACAAGTGGTCGATTTTGATGATAATTATCGCTTGCGTGGTACATTGTCTGCAGATCAGGGACAGTTTGTTAAAGACGGTAGTTGGTTGCTCAATCAAACTGAACAGATGGATATTTTGCAGGCGGGCAACGCGACTTTAGCTAAAAACAGCGAACAGGCTTTGGCTTTAGCATTGCAACCGAAATATGTGCACATGGTCACCATCGACCCTGAAGATTTATCCCCAAGTCAATTGGTCAGTTTCATGAGTTATATGCATGAATACAGCCAAGTGCCAAAAACCTACCAATTGGCGTTTTGGCAAAAACTTGGTGCGCCCTTTGCGCTGATTGCTTTGGTGGTGATTGCTTGCTCCTTTATTTTTGGGCCGTTACGTCAGCAATCTATGGGTTTCCGTTTGGTGATTGCTTTATTTGTCGGCTTAACCTTCTTTTATTTGCAAGATTTCTTGGGCTATGCCAGCTTGGTCTATGCACCATCGCCTGCGTGGTTCGTATTTATCCCTATTATTTTAATGTTTGTCATCGGCGGTTACTTACTGCATCGTGCGCGTTAAGTGCGGACCGATGCTGCTGCTTTTTCCGTATGATTGGGTAAACCTATCTGAATCAGTGGCGGAAACCATCTTCTGAACATAGAGTCTTGACGCAAAATTCGTTAAGATAGCATGATTAATTTGTAGACGAAAAAGAGTATTGATTATGGCGGATGCAACTGCTGGCAAAATCCCTCACGTATTGGTGATTATGGATGGTGTGGGTCATCGCGAAGCGGTCGAAGACAACGCGTTTTTAGCAGCGAAACGACCAAATTTGACTGCTATGCAGGAAAAGCATCCGCATGGTTTGATCTCTGGTTCAGGTGAAGATGTGGGCTTGCCAGATGGTCAAATGGGTAACTCTGAAGTTGGTCACATGAACTTGGGTGCAGGACGTGTGTTGTACCAAGACTTTACCCGTATTACCAAAGACATTCGTACAGGCGCTTTCTTTGAACATGAAGTGTTGGTCGATGCGGTAGAAAAAGCCAAAGCAGCCAACGGTGCAGTGCATCTGCTTGGTTTATTGTCTGAAGGCGGTGTGCATTCGCATGAAGATCATATCGTGGCGATGGCAGAATTGGCATTAAAACGTGGTGCAAAAGTTTATCTACATGCCTTTTTAGATGGCCGTGATACGCCACCAAAAAGCGCGCAGCCTTCTTTGGAAAAACTGGACGCATTATTTGCACAATATCCAAATCAAGGTCGTATTGCCAGCCTGATTGGTCGCTACTATGCGATGGATCGTGACAACCGTTGGGATCGTGTAGAACAAGCCTATCGTCTACTTACCGAAGGTGAGGCAGTACGCACTGCGGCAACTGCGGTTGAAGGCTTGGCAGCGGCTTATGCGGCAGATGAAAGCGACGAGTTTGTTAAAGCCACCCGTATTGATGAAATTGCCAAAATTCAAGATGGCGACAGCGTGGTGTTTATGAACTTCCGTGCTGACCGTGCACGTGAATTGACTAAAGCCTTTGTGGAACAGGATTTTGCTGGTTTTGAACGTAAAGTTGTGCCGCAATTGTCTAAATTTGTGATGCTGACCCGTTATCAAGCCAGCATTGCTGCGCCAGTGGCGTACATGCCAGAAGATTTGAAAAACTCGATTGGTGAATATTTATCAGACTTGGGCAAAACACAATTGCGTATTGCTGAAACTGAAAAATACGCACACGTGACGTTCTTCTTTAGTGGTGGTCGTGAAGATGAATATCCGGGTGAAAAACGTATCCTGATTCCATCGCCAAACGTAGCAACCTACGACTTAAAACCTGAAATGAGCGCTTATGAAGTGACTGATGAACTGGTTGCAGCCATTAATTCAGGTGAATATGATTTGTTGGTGGTGAACTATGCCAATGGCGATATGGTCGGTCATACTGGTGTGTTTGATGCAGCTGTCAAAGCAGTGGAAGCAGTAGATACCTGTTTGGGTCGCGTTTATGAAGCGGTGATGGCGAAACAAGGTCACATGATTATTACAGCTGATCATGGTAACGTCGAGCAAATGCAAGACTATGACAGTGGTCAGGTACATACTCAGCACACCACTGAATTGGTGCCATTCATTTATGTAGGCCCAACTCAGGCCACCATTTTGGAAGGTGGTGTGTTGGCAGATGTTGCACCAACTTTATTGAATTTGATGCAATTGCCAGTGCCAGCAGATATGCAAGGTCGCAACTTAATTCGCCTACAGGCATAACCCTCGAGACAGGTAGATGATGGAATGACGGCTCACAAAATTTATGCGGTTGTGTTGGCAAGCGTGTTGTGTGCCAGTCATTCGAGTGTTTGGGCTGCGCCAGATTTGGAGTTAGATGGCCCTACACTACAACAGGACTATGTCGATGTGCCTGTAGAGTCGATACAGGAATTTGTGCAAATCTATGGCATTGTCAAAGACAACTATGTGACTGAAAAAAGTGATGATGCCTTGTTTCAGCAAGCCATTCGTGGCTTGGTGAGCGGTTTAGATCGTTATTCACGCTATTTAACTGCTGAAGAATATAAACAACTTTTACAATATACCGAAGGCGACTTGGCCTCGGTTGATTTTACTTTGCGCTATGACGCTGCCCAGCAACATTGGGTCATTCAAAATTTAAGTGCCAATGCCGACTCGGCTAAACAAGGGCTGAAGAATGGCGACAGCCTATTTAAAATTGATAACCAAGAACTGAAAAAGCTGAGTGCAGATCAGGTCAATAACCTGCTCACAGGCTCAGTGGGATCGACTGTAAGCGTACAACGTGCAGCCAATCAGCCTGAAATTATGTTGGTACGCAACAAAAAAGTAGAAACCGATATTCAGGCGCAGATGCTTTCTAATCAGGTCTTGTTGTTAAAATTACGTGTGTTTCAGCAAGACACCGCCAATGAAATTAAACGCTTAATTGAAGAACATAGCACGCCACGCTTAAAAGCCGTATTGATTGATCTGCGTAATAACCCAGGAGGCTTACTGTCTGCTGCGGTGGAATCTGCCGATTTATTTTTAAATCAGGGTGTGATTGTATCGACCAAAAGTCGTTCTGAAGGCGATCAACAATTTCAGGCGTTACCTAGCTTTGAATTTCAAAATTTAAAAGTCGGAGTACTGATTAATCATCGCTCTGCATCTGCGGCAGAAGTCTTTACTGGTGCTTTAAAAGACCATTCACGCGCTTGGGTGATGGGCGAAAAAAGTTATGGCAAGGGGGTGGTGCAAAAGCTGTTCCCACTTAGCGATGGTGCTGCCTTACAAATGACGGTTTCGCATTATTACACCCCACGCGAGCAAATGATTGAAGGGGTTGGGATTCAGCCGAATCAGCAATATATTCAAAGTCCTGAAATGAAAGAAGAGGCTTATCTTGAGCATGTGGCAGATTTACTGCTGAGCCGCCGTTAAGTCTCATCTGAGTAACACGTATTTTTAGACAGTCTTCATTGTTTAGCGTTTACTCATCTTCAGTATCTAATCCAAACTTTTTCAGACGATAGCGCAAAGAACGGAAAGACATGCCCAATTTTTTTGCTGCCAACGTACGGTTCCAGTGGGTCAGGTGCAGCGCATTCAGTAAAATGTCTTTTTCTACTTTTTCCAAGTAGGCTTCTAAACCTTCTTCAGGCAGTTTGCGTCCTGTCAGCAATACATCTGTCACGATCTGCTGTGGTGTTTCTGCTGTAGGTTGTGATTCAGTGGTTGCTGTATTGCTCATACTGAATTGGCGCAAGGGTGCGGTTTGTAAGTGTTTGAGATCAATAACATCATCATCACTCAGGGTAATGGCACGTTCAATAATATTGCGTAACTCACGCACATTACCCGGATAGTACTGTTCTAATAAAAATTGCTGGGCACGAGGTGTCAGTTGTTTGGCAGGAATGTCCCATTCTTGTGCAACTTTTTGAATGAAGTGGTCTGCCAATAACAGAATATCTTGTCCACGTTCACGCAAGGCAGGCAAGACCAAATCCATCACGTGAATACGGAAGAATAAATCCTGACGGAAACGTCCTTGCTGAACCAAACTTTCTAAGTCCTGATGACTGGCGCTGATCACTCGAAAATCGACATCAATTTCACTATCTGAACCCACAGGACGGATGCGCTTTTCCTGAACGGCACGCAGCAGTTTGACTTGCATGCTCAGTGGCAGTTCGGCAATTTCATCTAAAAATAAGCTGCCACCATGTGCAGATTGAATCAGACCTTGTTTGTCTTGAGTCGCTCCTGTAAAGCTACCTTTTTTGTGTCCAAATAGCTCGCTTTCCATGAGTTCGGTGGGGATTGCACCACAGTTAATTGCAATAAATGGTCCTTCGTTGCGATTACTTAAACGGTGAACCAAATTGGCGACAACTTCTTTCCCCGTACCTGATTCGCCTGTAATAAATACAGGCGCTTGCGAGCGCGCAATTTTTTTGATGGTGCTGCGCAATTGCTGAATAGGCAAAGATTGCCCAATCAACATTTTATATTCAAGCTGATCTTGGCTGTGATGATCGGTGGTGTCGAAAGGTTTATTCAGTGCTTTTTCAAGGAGTTGCTGTAAATGTATTTGATTGACAGGCTTGCTGACAAAGTCAAATGCACCTGCTTTTAAAGCAGCAATCGCAATATCCATATTGCCGTAAGCGGTCAATACGGCAACAGGCACATTCGGATATTGTTCGGAAATCCATTCAACCAGTTGCAAGCCATTGCCATCGGGCAGGTTTAAGTCGGTTAAGCAAGCATCGTACTGATGTTCTGCTAATAACTGCTTGGCTTGCACTAAACGATACGCGACATGGGTTTGAATCCCCATACGTGCCAAAGTCATCTGCATGAGGGTACAAAGGTCTTCTTCGTCATCGACCAATAAAACCAAAGGTTGAACAGCGTGCATATTTTCCCCAAAACCACACAAAATTAAATCAAAACCACAGCAACAAGATTGATCCAATATCAATCGCGTTTATTCAATGGCACGTAGACATTTCATCCTGAAACATGCGCCTTGTTCTTGTTCTACATAGCTCAGCTTGGCTTGATTCGCCTCGCAAAAACTATGCGATAGATACAATCCTAAACCAGTTCCATTGATTTCGGTACTGAAAAATGGCTGGAACAGATAGAGGAGATCTTGACTGGCGACACCTGCACCAAAATCCCGCACATCAATATAAATATAAGTTGTTTGCGGGTAGACCGTAATCTCAATGGGCTGCTGTGCAGCATTGTGTCGAATGGCGTTACGAATCAGGTTAATCAGCACTTGGCGAAACTGTGATTCATCAAACTGGATGCTCAGTGGTTCGGTCAGTGTAAGCTGAATTTGACTCGCTGCATCAGGTAAATCTTCCTGAATGAATTGTGGCAAAAATTGATTGAGCTGAATCGCGACAGGCGTGGTTTGTTTATTTTTGACCATACTCAGCGTGTCGTGAATAATCTTATCAATCCGTGTCGCTTGTTTGCTGATCATGTCCGACAGCAATTGTTGCTGTGCAGCATCACTGCCTGTAAATAAATTGTTGGCTTGTACAATGGCTGCCAACGGGTTGCGAATTTCGTGCGCAATACTGGCAGAGAGTTGTCCTAAGGCGGCTAATTTGAGTTGCTGGACTTGCTGATTGATTTTACGTCCATCCTGCAGCGCCAATAAAGTCAGCGTTTGATGTGGCACTTTGAGTTTTTGTACCTGAATATGCACATGAAAATGACTTAGTTGCGACTCGAATTGAAATTTTTCTCCATCTTGCAATTGATCAAATTTGAACAGATCAAATAAATCGGGCTGAATTTTATACAATGGATAGGTCGCGTGCGCATATTTAGGATGAATCCCCAACAGATGACAGGCTGCAGGGTTGCTGAGGACGACATAGCAATTTTCATCTAAAACCAAATAGCCCATTTCGGTTTGTTCTAAAATATAACGGTTGATATTTTGTAGGCGGTTTAATTCCAAAGATTGCGAAAAATTTAGATTTTCTAAAATTTGGAAACGCCGTACTGCAATACGTCCACTGCCATAAACCACCCAAAATAAAAATGCCAATAGCGCACTTTGACCAATATTATTTAGCGATGAAAAGTCCAGCAAACTCCCAACAAAGTGTTGGTAAATCACCATAATCATCGCGATGAGGGTAATGGCTAAGGCTTTACGCTTTTGCAGCAAGAGTGATGCTGCAAAAATCGTGATCGCAAACAGCAGACTTAAATATAAATTAGGGCCATCGCTGGCAAAAGTCAGGCTACTGAGCGCGATAATATCGACTGCAAAAAACAGGGTCAGTTGTTGCGTGCTTTTAAAAGGAATATATTTATAGCTGATCAGTTGCAGGCAGCTAAAAATAAAATAGCAGACCAAGGTGTATAGATATAAACCCGGGTGCTGATATTGTGTGCCAAGCTGCTGAAAGGTGAGTAGGGTAATCAGCAGCAAACAAAAGGCAATCAGCAGTCGGTAAGTACCATACCACATGCCAAGATGATACTGATTTAACTCAGAATGTTGTTTTAAATCTGGCATATCGTAAAGGTCTTATTTGTGCATCAACAGCGTTGAAAATTTAGGGTTTAATCAGTCCATAACGAATGGCAAGGTGAGTCAGTTTGACATCACTATCAATATTTAATTTTTCAAAAATACGGTAACGATAGGTATTTACGGTTTTTACACTGACAAACAACTTATCGGCAATTTCCTGTGCGCTAATACAATTCACCACCATCATCGCCACTTGCATTTCACGTTCTGAAAGACTATCAAAAGGCGATTGTTGTGTGTCAGATAAGTATGAACTTGCCAGTTGTTCGGCAATGTCGGCACTGAAGTATTTACCGCCCTGCATGACTTTTTTAATGGCACGTACCATTTCACTGACAGGTGCGCCTTTGGTGATATAGCCTTTTGCACCTGCTTTCAGCAATAAAGAAGGGTAGGGTTCTTCTGCCAAACCACTCACCGCCAAGACCTTAGTGTCTGGTGCAGTTTGCAATAGACGACGTGTGGTTTCTACGCCTCCAATCCCAGGCATGTTCACATCTAACAACACCACATTGGGATGATGCTGACGCACTAAGGTAATCGCTTCTTCACCCGATTCAGCTTGTCCAATCACCTGCACATCGGCATGGTCTTCGAGCATACGGCAAATCCCAGTACGTACCAATTCATGATCGTCGACTACTAAAACTGTGATCACCTACACTCTCCCTTTGAAAAAATCATCTTTTTTGTTACATAAAGCAAAATTAGCTTGCAATGAAACGACAAAATTAGCAATGCTATTCTTAATCTAGAATGAAAAGTTCTGCACAATATGGTGTCAAAAACGATTCATTGTTGTATTTTTAAATGTAAGGCATATTTGAGGTAATACGCAAATGTATCTTACCTCCTTGAGTTGAGTAAGCAGTCGTGAAAAATTCTAAGAAGTCGTTCATGCATGTGCTGGTCGCATCTATGATGTTCAGCCTAAGTTCTGTCAGTTTTGCTGAACTTGTCATCAATCCTTCCTCTGGGAGCGACGGTCAGGCGACCTTAAGTTGGTCTTCGGAGCAAGCCGATCAATTCTTAAATGGTGATCTGGAAAGTACCAGTGCGAGCGCTCAGGCTGCGCCAGAGAGCTATGTTGCTGAACCTACTCCGCCAGGTTCAACGAAAATTACCACTACAGTGCGTAGTAGCAATGGTGTTGCACCTGCTTCCACTGCGCCTAAAACAGTCCGTATTTTAGATACCTCTGCTTATAGTAACCAACCATCAGTTAATGCACGTGCGGCTTTGGTGATGGATGCGCAAACAGGTGAAGTGCTGTATAGCAAAAATACCAATGTGGCATTACCTATTGCATCTGTGACCAAGGTGATGACTGCCGTGGTGACTTCTGATGCACGTTTGAATATGTCTGAACAAATCACTTTGCAATCGATTGATTTTGCAGGTGCAGCAGGTAAAAACTCAAGCTCAACTTTGCGTGTGGGCGACAAGTTAAACCGTGCCGAAGCGTTACTGTTTGCATTAATGAAATCTGAAAATCCTGCAGCAGCAGCGTTGGCACGTACTTATCCAGGTGGGAAAAATGCCTTTGTAGCCGCAATGAATGCTAAAGCGCGTGAATTGGGCATGCATTCTACCCGTTTTACCGAAGCAACAGGCTTAGACCCACGTAATGTATCTTCTGCGCGTGATTTGGGTATTTTGGTCAGCACCGCTTCGCAATATGGTTTGATTCGCCAATTCTCAACCACGCCAACCTATGACTTTAACTTGGGTTATCGTGTTTTAAAATCTAACAATACCAATGCACTGGTACGTAATGGTGGTTGGAATATTAATCTGTCTAAAACAGGCTATATCAATGAAGCAGGGCGTTGTGTGGTGATGCATACCACTTTGAATAACCGTCCTGCAGTGGTGGTGCTTTTGGGTGCAGATACTTCACAAGCACGTACCAATGATGCAACTCGCTTAATGAGTTGGGCAAGCCAGTTACCTAAACGTATTTAAGAGCACATTCAGCTTGGAGCGTTGAGTTATCAATCGTATGACTCAACTTCCGTTAAAGTTGCATGATTCCAAATACAAAAAAACCTGCTAATGCAGGTTTTTTTGATCACGATTCAAAACTTACATGTTTGAAAGGATAGAGTCTTTTACTTGTTGCATTGTAGCATCAATAGAGAGCATCACCGCATCTGCACATTGTTTCATTGCAGTGTCAGGATCTTTCAGACCGTTACCTGTTACGGTACATACAATCACAGAACCTTCTTTGATTTTACCTGCTTTGATGTCGCGCATTGCACCACCAATAGACGCAGCAGATGCAGGCTCAACAAATACGCCTTCATACATTGAAAGCATGCGTTGTGCTTCTAAGATTTCAGCATCAGTTAGCTCATCAAACCAACCTTCTGAATCGCGTACAACGGCTTTGGCATGGTTCCAGCTTTGTGGGTTACCAATACGAATTGCAGTTGCAACAGTTTCAGGGTTTTCTACAGGCGCACCACGTAAGAATGGCGCAGCGCCAGACGCTTGATAACCCACCATGATTGGGCGGCCTTCAGGGTTTGGACCTGTGAATTTGTCCGTTGCTGCGTCATAGACCACTTGCTCGAATTGATCGGCAGATTGGTTGGCAACCGCTTCGGTATAACCCATCCAGTGTGCAGTAATGTTGCCTGCGTTACCTACAGGTAAGCAGTGGTAATCTGGTGCACGACCTAACTCATCTACAATTTCATACGCAATGGTCTTTTGACCTTGTAGGCGGTAAGGGTTGATCGAGTTCACAATGGTCACAGGTGCTTGGTCAGCAACTTCTTTAACTAGACGCATACCATCGTCAAAGTTACCGCGGATTTGCATGGTGATGGCACCGTACATCATCGCTTGTGCCATTTTACCCATGGCAATTTTGCCTTCAGGAATTAAAACGAATGCTTTGATGCCTGCACGTGCAGCATAGGCAGCAGCAGCAGCAGAAGTATTACCTGTAGATGCACAGATAATGGCTTTTGAACCTTCTTCAACTGCTTTAGTAACTGCCATGGTCATACCACGGTCTTTAAATGAACCTGTCGGGTTTAAGCCTTCATACTTCACATAAATTTCAACATCTTTACCAATAATGCGTGGAATATTCTCAAGCTTAATCAGTGGCGTGTTTCCTTCGCCTAGAGAGATTGCACGTGTGGTTGCAGACACTGGTAAACGGTCACGATAACGGTCAACTAAACCAGTATAACGATTGGCATTCGACATGATGATGTTCCAATTGTGTGTAGAGCTTGGCAAGGGGAAATACTCCCCTTCACCCGATTAATTATCAAGCGATTCTAAACGAATTCGTACAATTTCGCCATGAATGGTTGGCAATGCTTGAATTTGTTGTAACGCTTCATCCATTTTCGATTCTAGGACTGGGTCAGTCAGAATCACGATAGGAATAAGGTCTTTTAAGCGTGATTGCTGCATGATGGCATCAATACTGATTCCCGCACGGCTTAAAATGGTGGTTACATCGGCAAGTACGCCAGTTTGGTCTTCGGCATTAATGCGAATGTAGTAACCCGTGGTCATTTCTTCACGGCTTAAAATTGGCAAGTCGGTTAAGGCTTCAAATGCCAATTGCGGAATTGTACCTGCGCCATCTTCGGTATAAGAAATGTCACGGACAATATCAACGACATCTGCAACTACTGCAGAGGCTGTTGGGCCTGCACCTGCACCTGCGCCATAATAGAGCGTTGGACCAACCGCATTGGCTTGTACCAAGACCGCGTTTTTCACGCCATTAACATTGGCAATCAATTCTTCTTCAGGAATTAAAGTTGGGTGAACACGCAATTCAATACCTTTATCGGTACGACGGGCAATCCCCAAGTGTTTGATGCGGAAACCGAGTTCTTCGGCATATTTCACATCTTGTGCGGTCACTTTGCCAATACCTTCGGTAAAGACTTTGTCAAACTGTAGTGGAATACCAAATGCACATGAAGCCAAAATAGTCAGTTTGTGTGCAGCATCAATACCTTCGACGTCAAAAGTCGGATCGGCTTCGGCATAGCCTAACTCTTGCGCTTCTTTCAGTACATCTTCAAATGCACGACCTTTTTCACGCATTTCACTTAAAATGAAGTTGCCTGTACCGTTGATGATGCCTGCCAACCATTCAATTTTGTTGGCAGCCAAACCTTCACGGATGACTTTAATAATTGGAATACCACCTGCAACCGCAGCTTCATAGGCAATTTGTACGGCATTGTCTTCAGCTGCTTTAAATAGCTCATTGCCGTGTTCTGCAAGTAGGGCTTTGTTGGCTGTCACTACTTGTTTGCCGTGCTTCATGGCTTCCATGATCACGTCATAAGCAGGGTGAATACCGCCCATCACTTCAACCACCACGTCTACATCGGGTTGACGGACAATGTCCATCAAGTCGGAGCTTTGCTTGACCGATTCAGGCAAGTTTAGGTCAGGACGCGGACGACGTGTTCCCACATAAGTGATTTCAATTTCACGACCAGTGCGACGTCTAATCTCAGCAGCATTTTCTTTTAATAGTTTAAGGGCACCACCACCCACAGTACCAAGACCGAGGATTGCCAGACGAACTGGTTTCACGTCACACTCCATATTTTAATAACTTTAAGCAAGCCTAGATCATAGCTAAAAAAACGCGCTGACTCTAGGGCAGATCTCACTTATCTTCACAGTATAAAAAAAAGTAAAATAACGCATAAAAAATCGTTATTTATATTGGCTTCATAGATGCTACGTCTTGGTGTATTGGGATGATGCAGCATCCACAGATCCGCTATTTTTATTTGTCTAAGCGCTTGATCAATTCAGCGGTAGACAGATAGCCGCCTAAATATACGCCTTCGGCATTATAAATCGCAGGTGTGCCATTGACGCCCATATTTAAGCCCAATTGATACTGAGCACGAACAGGGTTTTTACAGTTGGCAGGTGCAATTTGTGCGCCATTCATGACCTGATTAAAGGCAGCGTGACGATCTTCGCTACACCAAATTGCTTCCATAGCAGGCATGTGCTGTTCACCACGCGGCCAAGCAATGTAACGGACTTCAATGCCTTTACCATTCATTTCATCCATTTGCTCATGTAGACGATGGCAATATGGACAGCTGACATCGGTAAATACATAAATGACGTGTTTGGTTTTGCCTTTGGCAGGGAATACCAATAAATCTTCCTGTTTTAATTCAGCAAAAATTTTCTTGTTCACGCCTGCTTGCAGGTTTTCACTGACGTTATGTAGTTCTTTGTCACCTAAACGGATCACATCGCCCTGAATAATGTATTTGCCATCACTGGTGGCATAGACCGATGACATGCCTTCAAGACTCACCCAAAATAAATTTGGAACTTCAGTGGCTTTAATGTCGGTAATTTTGGCGTTGATACCTGCAGTTTTAAAATGTTGCTGCAAGGTTGTACTTAAACGCTGTTGTGCATTGCGTTCAATTAGGGTTGATGCTTCACCCGTTGCAGGCGCACTGGCGGTGAGTGTGGTTTGCTTTTTATCTTCATTGTTTGCATTTGAACATGCGGTGATTGCAAAAGCACTTGCCAGTGAACAGGCAATCAAAAGTGTCGAGCGGGTAAATGTCATAAACAACCCTTTCTTGTTGGCATAAAAAATAGAGCGTTAGCATAACAAAAAATATTCGTGATCGTTAGGGTCTGTTGCCATTTCATAAATGGCTTACGTTCATAGATGAAGTGTCAACAGACCCTATGCTTCTACGTCGTTTTTGTTTTTTTAAGCCCGTGGATGATGTTGGGCATGCAATTGCTGCATACGGATTTGTGCAACGTGGGTATAAATTTGTGTAGTGGATAAATCGCTGTGCCCGAGCAGCATTTGTACCACACGTAAATCTGCCCCATGATTGAGTAAGTGTGTGGCAAAGGCATGTCTTAACGTGTGTGGCGATAACTCGGCTTGAATGCCTGCTTGCAGGGCATAGCGTTTAATGGCATACCAAAAATTTTGTCGGCTCATAATGCCGCCATGCACCGTTAAAAATAGATAATCGGTGGCACTTTTATACAGTTGCGGACGCGACTCGGTTAAATATTTTTCTATCCATTCACAAGCGACTTGTCCCATAGGCACCAAACGCTCTTTATTGCCTTTACCTACAATTCGTAAATAGCCTTGTTTTAGGTTGATTAATTCTAAACGTAAATTCAGCAATTCCGTCACTCGTAAACCGCAAGCATATAAGACTTCAAGCATGGCACGATCTCGTAATCCGAGTGCAGTGTTGATGTCAGGAGCGTGAATTAAGGCTTCAACATCGGCTTCAGATAAATCTTTGGGTAAGGCACGACCTAATTTTGGGGTTTTATGCGCAGCAACAGGGTTGTCAGAGCGCAGTTTGTGCTCTCTTAAAAATTTATAAAAAGAACGTAGTGCAGACAGGCAGCGTGCAATAGAGCGGGGGCTTTTTTGTTGTTTGGTGAGTTCGATGAGTACATCTGAAATATCGTCATGATTCCATTCAGGCATGGGTTTGCTGACATAGTCACTGCATTGAATTAAATCGGACAGATAGGCATTGCGGGTATGCGGGCTGACACTTTGCGCGATTAAATCGTTGCGATAGCCTTCCAAAAAGCTCAAAGCTTCTGGAATTTGTATTGCAGCAGGAATACGAGGTTTTTTGTTCAGCATAGGAATCACAGACGAAATCACAAAATTAATTGAGAAATTCGATAATAAGCAGCGTTATTTTCTACTCTAATCCAATTCAGCAAGGCTGTCGATGTGATATAAAGCATTTAAATGTAAGTCGACCTTATTTGTTAATTGTTCTCATTTGCATGTTATAATATGCAAAATGGTATAGGAATTTCACGGTGCGTTTGTCAGAACTTAAAGCAAAACAAACAGCCATCATCCGTCAGGTATTACGTACCGCCGATGGTGGAACATCCCTTAGTGACTTGGTGGCAAACCGCTTAGAAACACTGGGTTTTGTGCCGGGTACGCAGGTGCAGGTGATTACCAAAGGTATTTTTGGTGGTGATCCAATCCTGATTCAAGTGGGATTTACCCGTTTTGCTTTGCGCAAAGTAGAAGCTGAACGCATTGAAATTGAACAAGGGGTGTCCGCATGAGCGATGCCTTACGTATCGCACTTGTAGGGAATCCAAACTGCGGTAAAACATCTTTATTTAACCATTTGACAGGGACACGTCAAAAAGTTGGCAACTACGCAGGCGTGACCGTAGAGCGTAAAGTCGGGCAATTCACCTTGCCTTCGGGACAGGCGGTGCGGGTGTTGGATTTGCCCGGAACTTATAGTTTAGAAGCCACCAGTCCCGACGAAGCCATTACTCGAGATGTGGTACAAGGCAAAATAGCCGAAGAAGGTCAGCAAGATGCCTTTCTTTGTGTCGTGGATGCCACCAACCTGAAATTGCATTTGGGCTTGGTTTTGGAAATGATTGCACTGGGTCGTCCGATTTTGTTGGTACTCAACATGATGGATGAGGCGCGTCGTCGTGGCATGCAAATCAACACGCAAAAATTGTCTGAGCGTTTGGGTGTACCTGTGGTGGAAACCGTGGCAGTGCGTGATTCAGGTATTCAAAACTTAATGCATGCCTTAGATCAGGGCAAATTTGCTGTTCCGCAGACAGAATTGACAGGCTTAACAGGCAGTCAGCATCAACGGATTCAAACCATTTTGCATGATGTGGTGCACTTTGTAGATCAAGAAGACAAACGCTCCGACTTCCTCGATAAAATTTTTTTACATCCTGTATTCGGTTTAGTCAGCCTTGCGGTGATGATGTTTGTTGTCTTCCAAGCGGTATTTGCTTGGGCTGCACCGTTTATGGATGGCATCGAAAGTTTATTTGGCTGGCTAGGTGAAGTGATTGGCGAAAACATTAGCCATCCCTTGCTGAACAGCTTGATTGTGGATGGCATTATTGCGGGCGCAGGCGGTGTGGTGGTGTTCTTGCCGCAAATTTTAATTCTGTTCCTGTTTATTTTAATTTTAGAGGAATCGGGTTATTTGCCACGTGCCGCATTCTTGCTCGATAAGCTGATGTTTAGCGCAGGTTTGAGTGGTCGTGCCTTTATTCCATTGCTGTCTAGTTTTGCCTGTGCAGTGCCGGGCATTATGGCAACACGTAGTATTGCTGACCCACGTGATCGTTTAACCACGATTATGGTTGCGCCGTTAATGACTTGTTCTGCGCGCTTGCCTGTATATGCCTTACTCATCGCAGCATTCATTCCCAATCAAACTGTATGGGGCATGTTTAATTTACAAGGTCTGGTCTTGTTCGGTCTGTATATGGCAGGCATTGTGAGTGCCTTGGGCGTATCTTTTGTGCTTAAATTTTTGCAAAAAGATAAATCTGAGCATGTCTTGTTGATGGAACTACCAAGTTACCGTTTTCCAGACCTAAAAAGTGTTTGGATTGGTTTGCTAGATCGCGCCAAAATTTTCTTAAAGCGTGTCGGTGGCATTATTTTTGCACTGTCGATTTTATTGTGGTTCTTGTGTACGTTCCCGCAGCCGCCTGAAGGCGCGACCATGCCTGCAATTGACTATAGTTTTGCAGGGATGCTGGGGCATGTATTACAGCCAATTTTTGCTCCTGTGGGCTTTAACTGGCAGATCGTGATTGCCTTGATTCCTGCGATGGCAGCGCGTGAAGTGGTGGTGGCTGCATTAGGCACAGTCTATGCCTTATCTGCAGTGGATGAAGATGCCATGTCCCAAGGTTTGGCTGCTTTAATTAGTGGTGGTGGTGAACTGGGCTGGTCATTGGCAACGGGTTTATCGTTATTGGTGTGGTTTATTTATGCACCGCATTGTTTGGCAACTTTAGCAACGGTAAAACGCGAAACAGGATCATGGCGTACGGTCAGTATTATGACCTGCTATCTATTTGGTTTGGCTTATTTCATGTCATTCCTGACTTATCAAACGGCATCGTATTTGTTGGGTTAAGGCACATGCCTGACCTACAGGAGTAGATGAACATGGTTGAAATTTTAATTGTTGCTGCATTGGTACTGTGGAGTGCTGTAGTAGTCTTTAAAAAAGTCTTTCCCAAGACTTCTGGCGCAGTTTTTCTAAAACTCTCCAATTTCTGTACTGAAAAAGGCTGGCATGGCTTGGCCAAATGGCTAAAACCTGCAGCCGCGGCAGGCTGTGGCGGCAGTTGTGGTTGTGATTCTCAAGATCAACCCGCAGAAAAGAAAGTTGAAGTTCAAGCGGTGAAGTGGAAATAGGCTTGTTTATTCACTTTAGCAATATTCTTTTTAAAAACCGTCTGCAATATGACGGTTTTTTTACGCACTGACACAAAAAAACTGCAGGAACTGCAAACAGAAAAAGCATTCAAAACAGCAAAGTGCTACTATTTTGTCTGTTTCAAAATTAGCGCACAAAATGGGGCAAAAATGTTAATACAACGTGGTGGATTAAAAGTCGTTGCAGGACTTGGTATTTCTGGTGTTGCAGCCGTTAATTTTTTACATCATCAGGGTTACCGCGTTGCTGTGACAGATTCTCGCCCCACACCTCCAGGGCATGACCAAATTCCTGCCGAAGTAGAAACCCGTTTTGGTCAGTTTGATCAGGATTTATTGCTGTCTGCGGAAGAAATTGTGATTAGCCCAGGTTTAGATCCAAAACTCCCTGAAATTCAGGCTGCGATGGCGCAGGGCATTCCTGTGGTGAGTGAAATTCAGATTTTACGTCGTGCGACCGACAAACCTATTGTGGCAATTACAGGGTCTAATGCGAAAAGTACCGTTACCACACTGATTGGTTTAATGGCAGAGCAGGCAGGTAAAAAAGTCGCGGTAGGTGGAAATTTGGGACGCCCTGCGCTGGATTTGATTAAAGATGATCCTGAACTGTATATTTTAGAACTCTCCAGTTTTCAGCTAGAAACCACCTCGAATTTAAATGCAGAAGTGGCGGTAGTGCTGAACATGAGTGAAGACCATTTAGACCGTCATGGCGATATGTTCGGTTATCACACCGCCAAACATCGTATTTTTCAGGGTGTGAAAAAAGTGGTGTTTAACCGTGATGATGCTTTAAGTCGTCCGTTAGTGCCAGATCAAACCCCTATGCAAAGTTTTGGCTTAAATGCGCCTGACCTAAACCAATACGGCTTATTAAAAGATGCTGATGGCAGCATGTGGTTGGCACGTGGGCGTGAGCGTTTATTAAAAAGCACCGAGATGTATATTCAAGGCACACACAATATTGCTAATGCATTAGCGTGTTTGGCATTGGGTGAAGCCATTGGTTTATCTATGCACAGCATGCTGGAAACGCTGAAAACCTTTAAAGGTTTGGAGCATCGTTGTGAATTCGTCAAAGAATTACATGGGGTGCGTTATTATAATGACTCCAAAGGAACCAACATCGGTGCAACTTTGGCAGCTTTAGATGGCTTGGGTGCAGCAATTCAGGCACAAGGCGGTAAGGTTGCGATTATTTTAGGTGGGCAAGGCAAAGGGCAGGACTTCACTGCGCTACGCCAATCATTGCAACAATATGCCAAACTGGCAGTGTTGATTGGTGAGGATGCTACGAAAATTGAAACAGCAGTTGCGGGAACAACCCAACTCTTAACTGCAGATACCTTGCAACAAGCAGTTGAAATCTGCCAACAACATACACAAGCGCATGATGTGGTGTTATTGTCACCTGCATGTGCAAGTTTTGATATGTTCTCGGGCTATCCAGAACGTGGTCACAAGTTCGTTGCTTATGTCAACGCACTGGTATAACAACAATAAGGTGTGAGATATGGCTGGCTTTGCTCAGACAACAATCAATAAACTCAATCAGGTCTATGAGCGCTGGTTACCCAAACTGCCAGCGGAAGTGAATGTACGCAATGTACTGATTTTTAGCGTACTGGCGCTGTTATGTATTGGTTCAATCATGGTGGCATCGGCTTCGATGCCTTATGCCGAGCGCATGCATGAAAATGCCTTTCACTATGTATTGCGTCATGGCATTTCTATTGTGGTGGCATTAATCGCTGCCGTGATTGCCTATAGAGTGCCGTTGAATACCTGGTTTAACAACACCTTCTTTCTGTGGATTGTGACCATTGCCTTGTTGGCTGCAGTGTTGCTGGTGGGTACTGAAGTCAATGGTTCTAAACGCTGGATTCGGGTCGCAGGTTTTACCCTGCAAGCTTCCGAAGTCGCTAAAGTGATGATGGCCATTTTTACCGCTGACTATGTGGTGCGCCGTGCCGAAGAAGTGCGTAATAACATTAAAGGTCTGATTCGTCTTGCAGTGATTATGGCAGTCACGGTAGGTTTGGTGATTGCAGAGCCTGACTTGGGGGCGACCGTGGTGATTGCCTTGACCATGTTAGGGGTCTTCTTTTTAGCTGGTGCGCCATTAATTCAGTTTGGTATTGCCTTTGGCGCGATTATTGCCGCCTTTGTGTTTTTGGTGGTATTTGAGCCTTATCGTTTTGAGCGTTTAATGTCGTTCTCAAACCCGTGGAATGACCCTTTGGGTGTCGGTTATCAGTTGTCTAACGCCTTAATGGCATTTGGACGCGGTGAATGGGCAGGCGTAGGCTTGGGGCATAGTATCCAGAAAATGTCCTATTTACCTGAAGCACATACGGACTTTATGTTGGCTGTCTTAGGTGAAGAGTTTGGCTTTTTAGGCATTTTTGTGGTGTTGAGCTTGTCTTTTGCTATACTGATTGCCTGCATTAAAATTGGTCATCGCGCCCTGAAAAACCAGTACTTACGTGCAGGATATTTGGCTTATGGCATCAGCATTATCTTCTTATTACAGATTATGGTGAATGCAGGCATGAATATGGGTATGTTGCCTACCAAAGGTTTGACTCTACCTTTTATTAGTTATGGTGGTTCATCGTTAATTATGTGTGCAGTGATGGTGAGTTTGATTCTGAAAATTGAAGCCAGCACGCATGAGATTAACCCTAGCCGTGAAGAATCCAGCTTCTAGAATTTATCCTTCTATTTCGCTTCTGGCTGAGCATGGTGCAAGACCATGCTTGGCATGACTGTTCCGCAGTGTAAGCACTTGACTGTAGTATTTTTTTGTTTAGACATAGGAAACAAGGGAATAAAAAATAAGGAAAAATATTGTCGTTGCTGTCTGAGTTCATAGCTACTGCGAGTGCGGCAAACGGGGCAGCTAAATTGACTTTTCTCGACCACTTTGGTTTTCGGTCCAACACCAAAAATAAAAAACATGACACAACCTCAAATGATCCATTTCAATTTGAGCATAACTGAATTTTAAATTTTATAAATAATAGCCGTGTAAAGCTGTGCCTGCAGGAATACGTGAAAGATCCCATTGCTGAATGGCTTGCGTAAGCATGCGTGCAGGGGTGTCTAATTCGACAGTGGCTTGATTTAAGGCAGTTAAAGCGGCTTGTAGCAGCTTCGGTGCTTGGGCTAAATCTAAAGCTTGTGCCAAGTTCTGTTTAGACAGTTTTTGCCCTTGTGCATTCATGGCTAAAGGCAGGTGCGTGTAGCTGAGTTTAGGGTAGCCTAACAGTTGCCCCAAATAGATTTGCCGTGCGGTGTTGTCGAGTAAATCTGCGCCGCGAACCACATGGGTAATGCCTTGCAAATAATCATCCACCACCACTGCCAGTTGATAATTGATAATGCCATCACGCCGTTTTAGGACAAAATCGCCCAAGTCCTGCGCAAGGTTGGAACATTGTTTGTCTTGCAGGCGGTCTTGAAAGCAAATCTCTTGGTCTGTGACTTTGACTCGAATCGCTTGATTGGCAAAATCTAAACCTAAATTGCGGCAAGTCCCTGCATAAATATGATTGGAGCCAAGCATTTTGCGGGTGCATTGACAGGCATAGACCAAGTCGCGTTGCTGCAATTGTTGCAACACGGCTGCATAGAGATCGAGGCGATCTTTCTGGAAAATAATTTCGGCATCCGGCTCAAATTGAAAGGCATCAATACAACGCAAGATATGATTTTCACTGCCAGGGTAAATGCGTGGGATGTCAGTATCTTCAATACGTACCAGCCAAGTGCCGTGCTGGGCTTTGGCATCGCAATAACTGGCCACTGCGGTAATGAGTGAGCCAAAATGCAAAGGGCCGGTTGGCGATGGCGCAAACCGACCTATATAGCGAGTGAGCGAAACATCGTTTCGCTGCTGCTCAAGCTCCGAACTGTGTTCGGCTAGGTAATTCTCAACAGTCACGATTAACCGTTGTTTTGCTTCTCTTTGATCTCTGCCAAAGTTTTGCAATCAATACATAACGTTGCAGTTGGACGCGCTTCTAAGCGACGTAAACCGATTTCGATACCGCAAGTTTCACAGAAACCATAGTCATCGTTTTTAATCGCTTCAATAGATTGTTCAATTTTACGAATCAATTTACGTTCACGGTCACGAGTACGCAATTCAATTGCAAACTCTTCTTCTTGAGTCGCACGGTCGTTGACATCTGGCAAGGCTGTATTTTCGTCTTGCATGGTGTTTAAAGTGCGGTCAACTTCTGACATTAACTCTTCTTTCCACGCCATGAGAATTTGACGGAAATGCTCGAGCTGTCCTTCAGACATGTATTCTTCATTTTTTTTAGGCTGATAAGGTGCAATACCAAATAAGCTAGCTGTAGAACCGCCCTCTAAAGCCTTTGGCTTTGCCTTACGCACGCGTTTTGTAGCTTTTTCTTCTACAAGATCTGTTTGTTCGTCCAAGACTTGATTTTGGTTGTCATTCGCCATGTAGGGCATTCCTCATCATATGCGCACGATTGGTACGCGAAAAATATGGTGATATGCAAGTGTTTTTATCCACTCCCAAAGAACAATATTCGATCTTCGGGGGACGTCATCATATAGACTTTTTTTGATTATGGATAGTCTTTGATGTTTGGATGTGTTATCGCATTTTTTCGTTGAAGGCATAAAGTAAAGCAAAAAAAATAAAATGGAAAGTTAATAACCTGAAATTTCAAAATTTATTTGTTGTGTGACATGCTCAACCCGATGCACTTGGGTGCTAAAACTGCCATCTGCATTCAAATGTAACACACGGTAACCCGGTGCCTCAGGCCCAAGCGCAAAGTGCTGGCTATGTGGTTTAAATTGCACGCAGGTCGAAGGCGTAGAGTAAAATTGAATCCCTTGCCATTCATTTAATGAGTCTTGATGCACATGCCCACACAGCACCAATTTGACATTGTTGTGGCGTGCCAATACATCAATTAAGGCTTCGGTATTTTTAAGTTTGTGCTGATCTATCCAGTGCGATTGCATATCAAAAGGATGGTGATGACAGGCAATAATCACCTGCTGCTGCGCATGTTGCTGTAAAAGCTGATCTAACTGCTGTAATTGTGCTGCGTCCATCCAGCCATCAATCCGACCTTTAACCGCAGTATTCAGTAAAATGACACTCCAATTGCCCAACTCAATTGCATGAACTTGATTGGACTGTAAATGGAATGGAAAAACCGCGGCATCATCATGATTGCCCGGAATCTGGAAATGCGGCGTATTCAAAGTCTGCATAAACTGCAAATAACGCTGATAGGTTTCAGCAACAGGGATTTGTGCTAAATCGCCTGTATGGAAAATAGCATCGAGCTGCGGATATTGCTGTTGAATATCGTGCATTACCGCGTGAAAGCTGCGTTCAGGATTCATGTGCACAAACTCTAAATCTTCCTGATTCATGAGGTGCGTATCTGAAATTTGTACAATTGTCCAGCGCTCTGGCTGGTGTGTATTTGGGAATAAAGTCATGCCTGACCCCTTAGACATCCTTCACGGTTTTAATCTGTTGTTGTAACCATTGCAATGCCATAATGACAGGTGCGTTCTTTAGCCGACCATTGGTCAGTAAGTCAGGAATGTCCTGATAATCAATAATATGTAATTGGATGTTTTCTCCCTCATCTGGCATTCCAAAAACGCCACCTTCCTGTGGTAGCGTGGTATTCGCACTATATAAGTGGAACAACTCTGCACATGCCCCTGCAGAAGGGTAAAAACTAAATAAATGTTGTAATTGTTGCAGCTCGCAGCCTGACTCTTCTAAGGCTTCACGACGAATGCAGCTTTCAGGCGATTCATTGCCATCCAGTACCCCTGCAATCACTTCCAATTGCCAAGGCGAGTCGCTGTCGTCAATTGCACCAATGCGGAACTGTTCAATCAGTGCAAATTTTTGTTGTGCGGCATCATAAATGAGTACCCCAGCCGCTTCAGGGCGTTGAATAAGTTCACGCTGAAGGACTGGGGTATAGGTGGTTTGATTAAACAAGCGATGGCTCAGGCTGACTTTCTCAACCTGAATAAACCCGCGATACAGGTATTCACGCTGGTGAATCTGTGCATCGTGTTGACCATAAGTTGCTTGTTGAATAATCTTCATAAACTCTCATCAGGATGAGCAAAGCATGATTTCATCCTAACTGAGATTTGATTGAATACAAACGCTTTTTAAACAATTTATAGCTTATGGTACAATTTTTGACCATGTTCCTGATAAGCGGTTTTCATGGCTTTGAGACCTGATTCTACCTCTGCATCTACTTGCTCTGTTTTGTTCGCAGCATTTTGATTTTGTGCATAATCTCTCACATTTTGGGTGATTTTCATGGAGCAGAACTTTGGTCCGCACATTGAACAGAAGTGTGCAGACTTATGCGCTTCTTTTGGCATGGTTTCATCATGCATGCTGCGTGCGGTGTCTGGGTCAAGGCTCAGGTTGAACTGATCTTCCCAGCGGAATTCAAAACGTGCTTTAGACAGCGCATTGTCACGGGCTTGTGCACCTGGGTGACCTTTGGCAAGGTCAGCCGCGTGGGCTGCAATCTTATAGGTGATGATGCCGTCTTTGACGTCTTTTTTGTTTGGTAAGCCCAAATGCTCTTTTGGTGTCACATAGCACAGCATTGCTGTACCGTACCAGCCAATCATTGCTGCACCAATGGCAGAGGTAATGTGGTCGTAGCCTGGAGCAATATCAGTGGTTAATGGGCCAAGTGTATAGAATGGTGCTTCTTTACAGACCTCAAGTTGCAAGTCCATATTTTCTTTGACCATGTGCATTGGTACGTGCCCCGGGCCTTCAATCATCACTTGCACATCATGTTCCCAAGCGCGGTGAGTCAATTCACCCAAAGTTCGCAGTTCGCTGAATTGTGCTTCATCGTTGGCATCTTGAATACAACCCGGACGTAAACCATCACCTAAGCTGAACGATACATCGTAAGCTTTCATGATTTCGCAGATTTCATCAAAGTGTGTGTAAAGGAAGTTTTCTTCATGATGCGCCAAACACCATTGCGCCATGATTGAACCGCCACGCGATACAATACCTGTTAAGCGATTGGCCGTGAGTGGTACATAACGCAATAACACGCCTGCGTGAATGGTGAAGTAATCCACACCTTGTTCAGCCTGTTCAATCAGCGTGTCTTTAAAGATTTCCCAAGTGAGGTCTTCGGCAATGCCGTTTACTTTTTCTAGTGCCTGATAAATAGGTACAGTACCAATTGGCACAGGCGAGTTGCGGATAATCCATTCACGGGTTTCATGGATGTTTTTACCTGTCGATAAATCCATGATGGTATCTGCGCCCCAACGGGTCGCCCAAGTCATTTTCGCGACTTCTTCATCAATACTTGAACCCAGTGCCGAGTTACCAATATTGGCATTGATTTTGACCAAGAAGTTGCGACCAATAATCATTGGCTCACATTCTGGGTGGTTAATGTTGGCAGGAATAATTGCACGGCCTTCAGCCACTTCCTGACGTACAAATTCAGGCGTGATTTCAGTTAAGTTTTTAGCCCCAAAGTTTTGCCCTGGATGCTGACGCATATCGACAGCTTCGCGTTGGCGTTGGTTTTCACGAATGGCGATATATTCCATTTCAGGGGTAATGATGCCTTGTTTGGCATAGTGCATTTGGGTGACGTTTTTACCCGCTTTGGCACGACGCGGCTTTTGAATATGGGCAAAACGAATCTCTGCAGTACGAATATCGCGTAAACGCTCTTGACCAAAGGCTGAGCTGAGGGTTTCTAGTTTTTCGGTGTCTTGGCGCTCTTCAATCCAGCTGTCGCGGATGTTCGGCAAGCCTTTGTTCAGATTAATTTCAACATTTGGATCGGTATATACACCTGAAGTGTCATACACCATGAGCGGTGGATTGTGCTCACCGCCTAAACCTGTTGGAGTGTCGGTCAGTTCAATTTCACGCATTGGCACCTGAATGTCTGGGCGTGAGCCTTGAATATAGACTTTTTTCGATGCAGGCAAAATGCGGGTTAAATCTTTGGCATCTTGCTCGTGTTGAGCAGAAATGTCAGCAGGGGATAGATTCGTTAATTGGTTCATTGCAATGATCCTGAAGAATGAAATCAACGAATCAAGCACGACCAAAAACATTGCAATTGAGTTGTTGAGACTTTAATAGTTCAACATTAACCGTGTGGCTGGGTTTTTAGGTGGCTTGATTCCTACGCAGGTTTTAACCTGATCAGGTTCAACGGTACTTGGGTTTACAGCTTGGTTTGCAGATTTTAGGCTACAAACTCAGCATGGACACAATCTCAGCGAGGAATTACTCGCGCTCCGTCAAGCTGTATAAATAGTAGCACGTTGTTGGTATAAAAGCAGGCTTCGCGCGGCTTTTATTCTTTGATGCCTAAGGACAAGGATTTGAGCTTTAAGCGACTTTGGATAATTAGCGAGTAATACAAACGGCATCACTAAAACAATCGCGTTTTGCATGGATGGAGATGTTCTTTAAATTTAAATATTGATGCAACTGTGCATGTACTAAAGCATCATCGCCATATTCACGCTGTTCACGTGCAGTGGGCTGTGCTGCAATTTCAGTGAGTCGTTGTTCACTGCTCATGTGTAAAAAGGCAAGGAATTTACGCGCTTGCTGTGCTAAGGGAGATTTTTGCAACTTTGCCAGTTTTTTAATTTCAAATAATACGGCAGGTTGGATACTGTATTCATCGACATAATCCTGAGAAACAGGACTGTTGACTGTGCCTTTAAACAGCAGCAAGGCATACACTTCGGCTAGATAACGTGCATCCCGTATAAAGTGACTTTTAGGATAACGCTGCACGTAATCTTCCCAAAATAAGGCGCGTTCAGTCAAATCGGCAGCATCAAGGGTGAGTCCACCATCACGCAGGCTGTGCTGCATATTGTCATTGGCCATTCTTTCAATAAAAATCTGCTCGGCATCGGGCATGTAAGGCGCAAAAATAATGGCTAAGTATTGCGGGCTTCGACGATAAACCAACTGTGCTTCACCTGCATCGTATAGCTCTAAATAGGCTTGTCCCTTATGTTTCAATAAATATTGATCACGCAAGGCAAAGTTTTCAAAATGACTTTGCTGAATGGTCGGATGCTGTGCCATATCAAAAGCGTGTTGGTCAAAGGCAGCTTGTTCTGCAGCGCTGCGTTCTACATGCAAAAAGCGTTGATACATTTGGGTCGAAAGATTGAGCAAATTTAATTGTTCATTCAAAGGCAGCAAGGGTAGGCAGACTTTTAAATCCTGATTAATTTGTTCTAGCGCAAACGTGGTGCGGGTATTGTCAATTTGCTGCATATTGTGCTGAATATTTTCACATATTTGGGTCAAATCCACAGGCTCGCTGGCACTGGCCTGTACCTTTGGTGGTTCAGCTACGGGAGGTGTATCTGAATTTTGGCAGGCGAGCAAATACAGACAACTGCCAAGCAGTAGGGCAAGTTTACTGGCGCGAAGAAATTTAACCATTACAGCAATTCAACATGAGTATTCATTCATCATCTAGTGCCTTCATTTAGGCACTATGGATTCCAAAAATTCAAAATGAGTCATTCATACCAAAATTCTAAATTTAAAATATCCGCTGTGAGGCACACGGTTTTAGAAGCTTGGGTCGAAGGACGAGGGGAGAGCTTGCATTGTAAAGTCAAAGCCACGGAGTAAATTGTAGTATTCTGCTAGAGTTTGGTTACATGCCTGTGAGTAAGTACCACTTTATGCAGCGATTGTTAGCACGTGTATGGCTTTGCTTAATTATTGCAATGAATTGAAATAATATGAAAAATTATCAAAATTAATGAAAGTCATACGAAAAAAATGCAAATTCGCTTTAGTATGGGCGGTGTAAAAATACATTGCAGTAGGATTGACGAAATTACAGAGTGGGTTGATCGAAAAATAATGAAAAAAATGATGTTAGTAACATGCTTATGTTGGATGAGTTCAAGCGCTTTTGCTTTGGATTTAATGCAAGCCTATCAGCGTGCTCAAAATAGCGATCCGACTTGGCGCGCACAGCAATTACAATATCAGGCCGATCAATTAAATTTAGGGCTTGCGCAAGGCAATTTACTGCCAACTGTGACTCTGTCGGGCAATATCACCCGTAAAAGTCAGGAAATGAGTCGAGTCAATATTGCCAGTTCCTCGCCAGAGCTTTTAAGCAGTTCATCTTCAACTTCACGTCAAGTCGCGTTAACAGCACGTCAGCCTTTATTTCGTTGGGATGCTTGGCAAGCCCTGAAACAAGTCAAAACCTCGTTAAGCCTGAGTGAAGTCACCTTACGTTTACAACAACAGCAACATATTTTGAATGTATCAGAAGCGTATTTTAATGTGCTGAGACAGCAGTCTTTAACAACAGCATATTTACAAGAAGAAAAAGCTTTGTTGGAACAGCTCAATATGATGAATGCCAAACTGCGTGAAGGTTTGGTGGCTAAAAGTGAAGTCAGTGAAGCCAATGCGCAATATCAAAATGCACGAGCGAACAGGATTGGAACACATGTGCAGTTGGTTTTGGCACAAGAGCAGTTGGCACAATTGATTGGGCCATATCAAGAAAGTTTGGCAGTTTTGCGAGATGACTTTCAATTTCAAAAACCTGTGCCTGAAAGTTTAGAGGCATGGTCGCAATTGGCACAAACTCAAAATTTGGCTATTCAACAGGCACGTTTGCAGCGACAATATGCCGAAGATGCACGTCGGGTTGAACAAGCAGCACGTTATCCGCAGGTAGAAGCTGTGGGCAGTTATGGTTATGCCAAACAAAGCCCTGAAAGTATCATGTCGCCCGATGGTCAGTTCGACCAGGTCGGGATTGAAATGAACTGGAATGTGTTTAGCGGTGGGCGGGTCAATAAAAATGTGCAAAAAGCAGTGGTTTTGGTACAAAAATCTGAAGCCGAGCTAGATGCAGCAATCCGTAAAGCCAATACCGATGTGAAACAGGCATATTTACAAGTCGAAACTGATCAAGCCAAATTGCAGGCGCGACAGGCTGCAATGAATTCAGCAGATTTAGTGGCACGAGCATCCAAAGCGCAATATCAGGAAGGTTTAAAAACCATGGTGGATGTACTGTTGGCACAGCGTAACGCCTTTTCTGCCAAGCAGGATTATCTCAATGCACAGTATGACTATTTGAAGCATGTGTTACAGTTGAAAGCAGCCGTTGGGCAATTGACTGAACAAGATGTGCAGGAAATGAATGCTTGGTTGATTCGGAAAGCCATATAGGGTCTGTTGACATTTCATAAATGGCTTGCGCTGTAGGCTAAAACTGAGCAGATCAGGCATGAAACGCAGGGAATAGCGAGACTATTGCCAAGTTTCATAACGCAATCTGAGAAAGTTTTAGCCACATGAGCAAGAACAAAGCGTTGCTTTGTTTGCTGCGCAAGGGGGCGAGCATATTTTTGCTACTATTGCTTTATGAGTCAGTCATTTAGAATGACTAAATTTCCTGTCCCATGCCTTATATCAGCTAAAAAATATGCGTTGCCGCAAACATAGACGAAATGTCAACAGACCCAAGTCATTTTGTCATCTGAATGGCTTATGCTGTTTAAAGGCAGAAACGATCAGACTTGAGAGTTTGGTGAGAAAATGTCATAAAAACGTCATCATTGCTGTGCTTTAATATTCAATCATTGCGTCAGTCTATCCTTTTGTTGTGGAGTGTATTCCTTGAGTACGAATAATCCTGTGTTAAGTCACCATATTTCTTCTCAGTTCAATGAAGATTTGCAGGATGTAAATACCAAATTTATGGCCATGGGTGGTTTGGTAGAGCAGCAGGTTGCCAACTCGATTCACGCACTCTTGGATACCGATGCAGCCTTGGCGGTAGAAGTTCAGTTCCAAGACAATGTTGTCAATCGCATGGAAACCGAAATTGATGAAGCCTTAACGTTGATTTTGGCGCGTCGTCATCCAGCCGCAATTGATTTGCGTATGGTGATTGCCATGTCTAAAGCCAATACTGACTTAGAGCGTATTGGTGATGAAGCTGCAAAAATTGCCCGTATTGCCCAAAACTTATGTGAAGAAGGTGGTTCGCCACGCGGCTATATGGAAACACGTCATATTGGTAACCAAGTGCGTGTCATGATTCACGATGCACTGGATGCTTTTGCACGTTTAGATGTCGATCAAGCACTGCGTGTTTTACTTGCCGATGCCGATATTGACCGTGAATATCAATCTGCAACACGTACTCTAATGACGTATATGATTGAAGATCCGCGTCATATTTCACGTGTGATTAATGTGATGTGGGTGTTACGTTCGTTAGAGCGTATTGGTGACCACGCACGAAATATTTCAGAACAAGTGATTTATATGGTCAAAGGTTTTGACGTACGTCATACCAGTGTCAAAGAAATTGAAGAAAAAGTACAGGAACGCTAAGTTCAGCTTTTTTGAATATTCAGCCATCATCTAATGATGGGGCTTTTTTTATGGCTTGAAACAGCCGAAATTTTGGATAAAAAAAATCTCAGACTTTGGGGGAAATCTGAGATTGAAATCGGGGATATTTATTATAGTGAGAGATAATTGCTTATCTCCTTGAAAATAAGTATAGGAAAATCACACTCAAGAATCATGTGGTTTATTGTAGTGGAATGTAGCGTTTTATATACAAATGTATTTTTAAATTACATTATTTTTAGTGTGATTATTTTTAAAACTATTCTTTTTGAAATCAATAATTAATCTATTGTTAAGTGTTTTGTTGTGACTATAAAATATACGCTTCAATCGAGAAATAAAAATAGGAAATTAGCTTAATTTTTTGAATCTATTTTCATTTATTTAAAACATTGTTGCGGCAACTCATAATCACAAATGGCATAAAAAAAGAGCCTTCATAAAGACTCTTTTAATTGTAAAATAAACAAGGTTTGAATTTTCCAAAATGAAAAAACAGTACTTGGATTAGTTTTGAGGTTTTAAGCCTTCTGCGACTTCCAAACTGGCATCATTGTTGAGAAACTTCTCACGTTGTTCTTCCAAAAACTTTTTCGCTTCAGGTTCAAACACATTTAAACGCTTTTCATTAATGAGCGTAGTTTGGTGTTTGAGCCATTCCTGCCAAGCCTGTTTAGATACCGTTTCAAGTAATTCTTGACCTTTGGCACCCGGAAAAGGAGCGAAATCCATCGCTTCCATGTCGGTTTGATATTTACGACAAAATACTTGTTTAGACATCTCTCACTTCCTGATTATGCATAAAGTTGAGCAAGACGTGTTTGAGCACGTTCAATTGCCGCTGCAACTTGTGCAGGCGCTGTACCGCCAATATGATCACGTGCATTTACAGAGGCTTCAAGGGTCAGTGCTTTTTCAAATACATCAGCTTGAATTAAATCTGAGAATTGCTGTAATTGTTCTAGGCTAAGTTCAGACAAGTCTTTGCCTTCTTGTACGCCCAATGCTACGGCTTTACCTACAATTTCATGTGCATCGCGGAATGCCACGCCATTTTTTACTAAGTAATCTGCAAGGTCAGTTGCCGTAGAGAAACCACGTAATGCAGCTTCACGCATTTCTGCAATGTTTGGTACTAAAGCAGGAATCATATCGGCAAATGCCATGAGCGAGCCGCGCACGGTATCAATGGCATCAAACAAAGGTTCTTTGTCTTCTTGGTTGTCTTTGTTGTAGGCAAGCGGTTGACCTTTCATCAGGGTCAACAGACTCATTAAATCGCCATAAACACGACCTGTTTTACCGCGCACCAATTCTGGTACGTCTGGGTTTTTCTTCTGCGGCATAATGGATGAGCCTGTGCAGAAACGGTCTGGAATATTCACAAACTTAAATTGTGCCGATGTCCATAAAATCAGCTCTTCAGACATGCGTGACAAGTGCATCATAATTAACGATGCAGCAGCGTTAAACTCAATTCCGAAATCACGGTCTGATACAGCATCTAGCGAGTTTTCAGATACGGCTTCAAAGCCCAATAATTCTGCGGTAAAAGCGCGGTCAATTGGGTAAGTGGTACCTGCCAAAGCGGCAGAACCTAAAGGCATACGATTAACACGTTTGCGGCAGTCAATTAAACGCTCAGAGTCACGTACCAACATTTCAAACCACGCCATAAGGTGATGACCAAAAGTCACAGGCTGTGCGGTTTGTAAATGAGTAAAACCAGGCATAATGGTGTGGGTGTTTTTGGCTGCCAAGCTTAAAATGCCGTGTTGTAATTTTTTTAATAATTCTAAAATGGCATCAATTTCGTCACGGACATACAAACGAATATCGGTTGCCACCTGGTCGTTACGGCTACGACCTGTATGTAATTTTTTACCTGTAATGCCAATACGTTGAGTAAGGCGTGATTCGATGTTCATGTGGACATCTTCAAGGTCAATACGCCATTCAAATTGACCTGCTTCAATTTCAGCCTGAATGGTATTTAAACCTTGAATAATATCGTCACGCTCTTCAGTCGTAAGTACGCCTACTTTGGCAAGCATCGTTGCATGCGCAATTGAGCCAGCAATATCTTGTTTATAAAAGCGTTGGTCAAATTGAACAGATGCTGTAAATTCAGCAACAAAAGCATCAGTCGCTTCAGAGAAACGACCGCCCCACATACCCGAAGTTTGGGCTTGTGACGGATTTGAGGAATTAGAAGATGTGGTCATATCGGCTCAATAAAGTAAAAAGCGGTGATTTGGACAAGAGTATAACAAATTCAGATTCACTTGCCGAAGAACAAGCCAATCAAACTTATGCTGATACGCAGGCAGAACAACATGAGCTGTATTTTTTTACGAAAATAGGACGTTGGCAATATCTAATTGAATTATTTATTGGCAGTAATGCCTTGGCAATGGTTTTGGCACTGGCTGAAGCACAAGGTTGGCACGGCTTAAGTTTTGCTCGGGTGCTGCAATACGTACTCTATATCAATTGGGTGGTGTTGTGTTTTGCGGCCTTGGTGGAGTTTTTTCAGGCGCGTTTTTTACGCATGGGCTTGAGTTTATCTTTTTTGGTCAGTTTTTTGCTGCTGCAAGGCATCGTGTTGCTGACCACGCTCAGTTTAAATACCTTGTTGCATTTTGGGCAAAACTTTCATCTACAGCAGTTTGGTATAGATGATCTGTTACATGGCGTTGGACTGCATTTGAGTTATGGCGTGTTATTGGGCGCATTTTGCTTTCGTTATATTTATGTACGTGAACAGGCGATTCAGCAACGGCATAGTGAATTACAAGCGCGGGTACATGCCATGCAGGCGCGTATTCACCCACATTTTTTATTCAACAGCCTCAATAATGTGATTAGTCTCATTGCCATAGATCCCGATAAAGCCGAGCAAATGTTGCTCAATTTGTCGCGTTTATTTCGTGCCAGTTTGCAAGAATTAAAACTGGTTAGCCTGAAAGATGAGATCGAACTTTGCCAGCGATATTTAGACATAGAACAAATTCGTTTAGGCGAGCGTCTGACCGTGGAATGGAAAATTGAACAACCGCAACTGCTCAGTCAGGTACAAATACCCTTATTAACTTTACAACCCTTGTTAGAAAATAGTATTTTTCATGGAGTTGAAAAAGTTTTAGCAAAGAGTACGATAAGTATATTGATCGAAATATTGCAAAACCAAGTCAATATTGTCATTACAAATCCGTATGTCAGCGATAAAATAAATTTAAGACAAGGACACGGTATCGCGCTACAAAACGTGAAACAGCGTTTACAGGCTTATTATGGGCGCAGTGTCGCTTTTCAAAGTTATGCGGGGAATGGTATGTACACGACGGTGTTGCAATATCGCTATAAATAAAAAAACTTGTGATTGTTCTGATTTTTCTTAACTTGATAAAAATAAAGTATTCAACTGAAAAGGAGGGGAAATGGACATCCTAATTTGTGATGATGAGCCTCTGGCAAGAGAGCGATTATCACGTTTGGTCACTCAATTGGGGCATCATGTGGTGGCAACGGCAGCTCATGGGCAACAGGCGATTGAACTGGCAGATGAACATCAGCCGGATGTCATATTATTAGATATTCAAATGCCGGGAATGGATGGTTTAAGTTGCGCTCAACATTTGCGTGAGCTTGACCCAATGCCAGCCATTGTGTTTTGTACCGCCTACGATGAACATGCACTCGAGGCATTTAAGTCCAATGCGGAAGGCTATTTGTTAAAACCTATTATGCAACAGGAATTGCAACAGGTTTTAGATCATTTAACAAAACTCACGCAAGCGCAGATGAGTCATTTAAAACAAAAAGAAAATATGGACGAATTAAAAATAAAACGTCACCAAATCGCGGCGAAAACCTATCGCGGTGTAGAATTGGTGCCAATAGAAAATATCTACTATTTTTTAGCCGATCAGAAATATGTCACTGTGCGTCATAAAAATGGCAGTGTCCTGATTGATGAAACGCTGAAAGATTTAGAAACCGAGTTTGGTGATCAGTTTATTCGGATTCACCGAAATGCCTTGGTCTCGATTCAGTTTTTGGAGGGGCTAGAAGTGGTCAATTCAGGACAGTATCAGGTACGTTGCCGTGAGCTAGATGAGCGTTTGGCTGTTAGCCGACGACATTTGCCTTTATTGCGAGAACGCATCCAAAAACTCTAATTTGTCAGCATCATCGCAGATGAATACGCAACAGATTGATAAATCGGTAAAGAAATAGACTTGCATTTTTAGGGGATCAGGTTAAGTTTAGATGAACTTATTTATCTTGCTTAGCCACTATGATGAAAACCCTGAAAATTGCAACTCGACAAAGCCCGCTTGCGTTATGGCAGGCTGAACACATTCGTGCCCGCTTAGAGGCGATGCATGCCGATTTAACTGTTGAGTTGGTGACCTTTGTCACGCAGGGCGATAAAATTTTAGATACCCCATTGGCAAAAATTGGGGGGAAGGGCTTATTTGTCAAAGAATTAGAAGCCGCCTTAATGGATGGTCGTGCCGATTTAGCCGTACACTCTATGAAAGATGTACCCATGGCATTGCCTGAAGGTTTGAGCTTGGCGGTCATTTGTGAGCGTGAAGACCCGCTTGATGCCTTTGTATCGAATCACTATGCCAGTTTTGCAGATTTACCACAGGGCGCTAAAGTTGGAACTTCAAGCTTGCGCCGTAAATGCCAAATTTTGAAAGCGCGCCCAGATATAGAAATTATAGATTTACGTGGCAATGTGGGTACGCGCTTGTCTAAGCTAGATGATGGTCAGTATGACGCGATTATTTTAGCCAGTGCAGGATTAAAGCGTTTGGGCTTGGCAGAGCGTATTCGTCATACCATTCAGCCTGATATGAGCTTACCTGCCGTTGGGCAAGGGGCTTTGGGTCTGGAATGTCGTAGCCAAGATCAGGCGGTGTTGGATTTAATTTTGCCGTTAATGCATGCCGAAACCAATGTCTGTGTACGTGCCGAACGTGCTTTTAATGCCTACTTGGAAGGCGGTTGTCAGGTGCCAATTGCAGGCTACGCAACTTTGCAGAATGGTCAGTTGCAGATTGAAGGTCGTGTTGGTAGTGTCGATGGGCAAACCATTCTTAAAGCTGTGCAATATGGCGCACCTGAACAGGCTGAAATGCTAGGTGAAGAATTGGCAAAAGCTTTATTGGCACAGGGTGCGGGCGAATTACTCAAAGCCCTGTATCAATAATTCATATTGCACCAGAAGCCCATGCTCTTCATTAATACCCGACCTCAAGATCGTGCAGAGGCCTTAACTCAGGCTTTGCAACAACAGCATATTGAGGTCATTGATTTGCCCTTGTTGCAGCTTTCTGCACAGCCGTGGTCGGAGCAACTGGCTAATTTATATGCCCAGTTGCCTCACACGCATATTATTGTGGTGGTTAGTCCGACTGCTGTCGATATTGGGATGCAATATTTAGCCCAAAGCCAAATATCATTGCAGGACTTGCAGCATATACGTTGGGTGGCTGTGGGCGAAAAAACTGCAGAAGTTTTAAGTGGATATGGTCTTTACAGTGAAGTCCCACAGGTTGAAACTTCCGAAGGGATGCTGAGTTTGCCGTGTTTGCAAAATTTGAAAGTCGGCACACACATTGCCTTTTGGCGTGGCGAGGGCGGACGGCAATTTATGATGCAAACACTGCTTGATCAGGGGATGCAGATCCATAATTTTGTATTGTATCGGCGGGAGTGTCCTGCCAGTTCTATTGAAAAAATGCAGGCAGTACGCGCACGTTTAATACAATCTTCAGAATTTATCATGATGATCAGCAGTGAAGCCAGTTGGTTAAACTGGCTAAGCTTAATTCAGCGGGATTTCGATCTACTGAACAAAGGTCATTATTGGGTATTGGGTGATCGTTTAGAGAAAATTTTGCTCGATTATCAAACGCAGCATCATACAAAATATAACGTATTCAAGTTGACCCATTTAAAAACAGAATTAATATTGCAGCAAATGATGCGCATGCAAGGAAAACTATGAAAAAACTGGTTGTGATAGTGGTGTTGATCGCTTTGGTCTGGATCGTCAAATTAAGTTTTGATGTGATGCAAATTTCAGCGCAACAACAGCAACTCAGTCAAAGTTTGCATCTTGCAGAAAAAACCAATGCCAATTTAAATGATCAGTTGGTGGCTTTGCAGCGCCGTAATTATACCCAAGATGCACCAGAACAGCCCGCAGTATCCAGCGCTGTGCAGCAAGAAGATGCGATTCAACCAGTAGATATGGTGGCGCAGCAATTGGATTTGGTGGAATTTTCCTTACAGCAACAGCAATTTCACTATGCGACTGAAAAACTGGCAAATTTAGATCGTGAGTTGAACGAATATGCTTTAGCCCCTGCTTTGAAACAAAGTTTGCACCAAGTCATTCAGCAAGATCAGAAACAAATTCAACAATTCATAACAACACGTGATGCGCAATATCAACAAGTAAGTCAGTTGTTGCAACAGTTAGATCAACAATTAAAACAGCAAGCTCAACAGCCTGAGCTGAACCCTGCCGATGTCGATGATCGTTTTTTTTGGCAAAAATGGCTGAGTATTGAATCTGCCAAGCAACCTGCGACACAGTTGATGCAGCGTCAGATTATTTTAAAAGAAGCGCAATTGCGTCTATTGCTGGCTCGACAAGTCTTTATGCAAGGTCAATATGTGCAATATCAACAAGAAGTGAATGACATTATTCAGTTATTACAACAATTGCCTGATCAGAAAGCACAACAATTGGTTCAGCAATTAGAAAAAATTAAAAACTTAAATATCGTTCCAACGCCAAGTTTAAAAACACGTGCTTTATTGGGGGCGGTATAAATGAAACAGATTTTACTCGCCTATGTGGTGGTCAGTATTGTACTGGTCGCTTTGCTGAGCGTACTGAGTTATGGGCATGGTTCAGGCTATGTTTATGTGTATTGGCGCGAATGGCAATTACAAACCAATATTTGGTTGTTGTTGTTCTTTTTCTTGTCGATCAGTGTTTCGCTACAAATTTTATGGTTGTTGTTAAAGCGCTATTTTAGCCGTGAACAGCGTAAGGTTGAAACAGTATTTAACTTTAAAAATCTGCATCCTTATGAGCAGTTGGCGGTCATTTGGTTGTTGGATGCTGCAGAAGATCAACACCAGTTTATTCGACAGGTGTTTGCCCAGTCAGGTTTGCTCAAAGGAGTGATGGAAGCACGTATGCACTCCATCCAACAGCAATATCCGCAAGCGTTGGCTGCCTTAAATCAAAGCAGTGCCATGGCGTTTGAGTTGGCAGAAATACAGCGTATTGAAATTTATTTAGCGCAGCAACAACCTGAACAAGCTTTGACGCATTTAGAGTTTTTGAATCAGCACGAATTATCGCCGTGGTTATTTAAAGTCAAAACGGCTTATCAAAAACGTTTAATTGCCTTGTGGGGCGAATTTGCCACGCAATATCCTTGGCATTATTTACGTTCGACCAAATACGGGCATTTAGATGCAGACACCAAGCAAAAGTGGCTGACTGAGTTATTAACCCAATTTGAGCAAGCTAATGCAGAAAACTTACAGGCTTTGCAGCAGCGTTATTGCGATTTGGGGGAGCAGATTTTCAGTCAGCCTTATGCCATTCAGGTATTGTGGTTGAAGTTATTGTCGCGTCTGCCTGATTTAGCCGCACAACATGAACGTCTTGCGGTACAGATGTTGAGTGAACAGTTTAATCAGGAAGTGTTTTATTTATGGTTCCAACAGCAGTTGTTAAAACAACAACCTGATTATGCCAAAATTGAAAAGCAAATAAATCTGTGGGAACAGAAATACCCTGCATTACCTGTATTTAGTTTTGCCAAATGGCATATTTTTACAGCAACAGCGTGTTATTCAGAAGCCGAGCAATTACTGGATTTATATCCTGAACACGTATTAATGAGTTATTTAAGAGTTAAATCTAATTTAAAAGATCAGCCTGAATTATTAAAACAGTTAAATTTAATCTTTGAAAATAATTCTAATTTTGTCGAAATTAAAATTTAAGGGTGAGTTGTGTTAACACTAGCAGATTATCCAATTGTTTTTGAGCAGCGTGTTGCATGGGGAGATATGGATGCTTTTGGGCATGTCAATAATGTGATCTATTACCGTTATATGGCTTTGTTGCACAAAGATTTGAAATGCAAAGCGCCCCTAATTGAGCCAAATTTAAGGCGTAACTTGGGTAAGTGGTCGACCTAATTCCGTAAATCTGTTGAGGACTGCTACACGTGCATGAATTTCATTCACCTGACTAGGAAAGCTTCTTGCCATTAATTTATCGCCTAATAATTTGATGCAATGCATCTTGGTTTCCACCAAACTGCGGCGATGATAGCCTGACCATTTTTTCCATAATGTCCTGCCTAAACGTTTAACTGTTCGAAGTAATTCATTTCGCTCTAGCGAGCTGATCTTTGTATCTTTCCATGGTTTCGCATTTTTTCTAGGTGGAATCACCGCATGTGCTTGCCGATCTGCAATGACCTGACGGCATTGCTTGGTGTCATAAGCTCCATCGGTATAAACAGAGTCAATCTGCTCATCTTGTGGAATCTGATTAAGTAAATCACCAAGCACCTGTGAATCACTGACATTATTGGTTGTGAGCTGAATAGCGCGTATTTGTAGGGTTTTGGCATCTATACCAATATGTAGTTTACGCCATTGGCGACGATATTCAGCTCCATGTTTCTTGCGTTTCCATTCGCCCTCACCTAGAAACTTCATGCCTGTAGAGTCTACGAGTAGATGCAGCCCATCGCTACTTTTTTGGTAGCTGATTGCAATATCAATATGCTTTTGTCTTCTACAAAGCGTACTGTAATCTGGTGCGGTCCAATTTAATCCGCAAAGTTCAATCAGACTTTGCACAAAGCCAGTGACCATACGTAAAGATAGACGGAATAAGGATTTAATCATTAAGCAGCATTGGATAGCTGCGTCGGAGTAGGTTTGATTTCGCCCTTGTTTGCCTTTTGATGGAGCATACCATTGCGTAGCAGGATCAAACCAAATGACAATATTTCCGCGACTCATGAGTGCTCGGTTATATGCGGGCCAATTGGTTGTGCGGTAGATTTTGTGTGTAGGCTTCTTCATTTGAAAATTATATCGCTGAAAAAGCCTTTACAGATAGGTTTGTGCAACAAAGCCCCGTTATATTGAAAGTGCGCGTTTATATTATTTAGACCATTTAAAAATTTTACAGCAAGATGTTTTGACTGTGATTGCCTCAAATCAGTGCAAATATATACGTCCTGTGGTTTATCCTGATATTTTAAAAATTGGCGTTCGGGTAGAAGAATTGCGTAATAGTGCCATGCGTATGCATTATTTAATCCACAGTGAAGCACAGCAAATGGTGGTGGCAGAGGCAGATGCGGTGATTGTATGTGTAGATCGCGTCAATATGCAAAAAACCTTAATCCCTGAAAATGTACGCGCGGGTATTCATAAAATAGAAAAAACCGTACAGCATATTCTTGATTAAATCTTAATAATCAGTTCATAATATGTCCGACTGTTATTTATATGTAGAGTAGTAGATTTTTTATTGACGCTTCAGTTTGATAAAAATAGAATGAATCTGCTTAGTTTAATAACTGAATATAAAAAGCATAGTTTTTGGAGTAAGTATGATGCCTGATATTAGCAATTTGTCTGTAGAACAGTTAAAGCGTTTACAAGCTGAAGCGGAAGCATTAATTGCCACGAAAAAAGATCAAGCAATTGAAGATGCCTATAATCAAATTTTAGCGATTGCAGACAATTTGGGTTTAAGCATTGAGCAGATTTTGGAAGTTGGCGAAAGCAAGCGTAAGAAAAGCCCACGTAAAACTGTAGCGCCACGTTATCGTAGCAAAATCAATTCTACAGATACTTGGACTGGTCGTGGTAAAAAACCACGCTGGTTAGTCGCTGAATTAGAAAAAGGCGCAAAACTTGAAGATTTTCTAATCTAAGCTTCATCAATTTGTCATTGATTTGACTTAGAGTTCAAAAACCAAGCAATACGGCTTGGTTTTTTTATCTGTATCAATTGGCGACGCCGAAAAAGTGTGCATAATGTGTGAGTGTTATAAAAAGTCATTCATAGAAAAATTAGTAAGGTTGGTCGTGGTGGCATGATAAAGAAACCCAAATACATCACGTGGTGGATTTTCGCCCTCATTGCATTTTTGTTTTTTGTGTTATTACAAATTCCAGCAGCGTGGTTAATTTCAAAATTTTATAAAAATAATCAGACCTTACACAATGTGAGTGGCAATATCTGGAAGGGGCAAGCCGATTGGCATAAGGGACAGTTACGTGGTTCTTTAAGTTGGAATACACGTCCTTTAGATTTAGTTTTATTGCGTGTCGCTGCCGATGTTGAAGTGCATAGTGGCAATACTAAACTCGAAGGCATTGTTGGCTATCGTTTTGGTAGCGTCTTGGTGCAATCTTTAGATGGGCAAGTTGCGCCAGAAACCTTAAAAAGTATTGTGGATTGGCAGTGGCCAAGTAATGCGATTCAACTCAAAGACATTCATTTGAATTTTAAAAAACAGCAAGGCTTCACCAAAGCCAAAGGACAACTGCAGTGGGCGGGTGGTGAATTGCTGTATCGTTTTGCTCAGCGCCAAGACCGTATGAATATCCCCGCGTTAAAAGGCAGTTTGTCCGATGAAAATGGCAAACTGTTATTTGATATTCGCGATCAACGTGAACAAAAAATGCTGAATATTGCGCTTGATCAAAGCTTGATGCTAGATGTGCAACTCACGCAACGCTTATTGATGAATATCGCCTCTTATGAAGGCAAAGCGGGCTTAGATACCTATGTGATCAGCACTCGCCAACCTCTATTAAAAGGAGGTTTCTAATGCGTACACTCTCTGAACGATTAGGGAATTTGCACTGGAAGCAGTTTGATCGTGCTGCGCCAGTATTTTTAGCTTTTTTGATTTTGTATCTGTGTTGGAAACTGGCGAGTTTATTTTGGTGGGTTGTTGCGCCGCCCCAAGTCATGCAAATTGATCGGGTGGAGTTGGGTTCACAGCAACCACAAATCCCGAATATTACCTCCTTTGCATTGTTTCAAGAACTTGGGCGCAGCAACACTGCCGATGATCAATTAAATATGACTTTGCAAGGTGTAGTGGTTGGGCAGCCGAGTCAGTTTTCTTCTGCGGTCATTAAAGTGAATGAGGTGGCAGAGCGTTACCGTGTGGGTGATGTGATTGATTTGAGTCAGTACCAATTGGCAGAAGTCTACTGGGATCGGGTGATTTTACGTCATAGCAGTGGCGCGACGCGTGAAGTATTGTTTAAAGGTATTGAAAATGGTTTAAATCAACCTATCGCACCTTTAATTCCAAGTGGTAATCAAGCTCCTGTAACTGCACCTACGCAGTCCGCACAACCGAATAATGCCATTGGACAGGCAGTGCAGCGCATACAGGAAGATCGCGAACAATACTTAAAAGAGATGGGTGTTGAAGCAAATACGGGCAATGGTTATGAAGTCACTACACGTACGCCTGCCGCTTTAAGAAATAAACTGGGTTTACAGCCAGGTGACCGTATTTTGTCTTTAAATGGTCAAAACGTTGGGCAAGGGCAAAGCGATGCACAATTGCTTGAACAGGCACGTCGTGAAGGTCAAGTGAAATTAGAAATAAAACGTGGTGATCAAGTGATGACCATACAACAAAATTTTTAAATGGATCGGCATCGTAACTACATGCAGAGACATATTTAGGGTTAGGAAACACAGTAGATTATGGCTTTATTGAATTATGAGCGTCCATTTTGGGCATTACTGGCTGCTGCACCGCTTGTTGCAATGGTGAGTACTGCAAGTCATGCGCAAACCTGGAAAATTAATTTACGTGATGCGGACTTAACTGCATTTATTAATGAAGTGGCCGATATTACGGGCAAGAACTTTGCAGTCGATCCGCGTGTGCGTGGCAATGTCACGGTGATTTCCAACAAAGCCCTGAATAAAAATGAAGTCTATGACCTGTTTTTAGGCGTATTGAATGTGAATGGTGTGGTGGCAATACCATCAGGCAATACCATTCGCCTTGTACCTGACAGCAATGTAAAAAGCTCAGGCATTCCCTATGATGGTCGTCAAAATGCGCGTGGTGACCAAATTGTAACGCGAGTGATTTGGCTAGAAAATACCAATGCCAATGACCTGATTCCTGCTTTACGTCCGCTCATGCCGCAGTTTGCGCATTTGTCTGCGGTCGGGGGCACCAATGCTCTAATCGTGTCTGATCGTGCCAGTAACATTTATCAGTTAGAAAGCATTATTCGTAACCTAGATGGTACGGGGCAAAATGACATTGAAGCGATTAGCCTGCAATCCAGTCAAGCCGAAGAAGTCATTGGCTTGCTTGAGTCGATGAGTTCGACAGGGGCAGCGAAAGATGTTAAAGGTTCGCGTGTGCGTATTGTGGCGGACAACCGTACCAATCGTATTATCATCAAAGGCGATACCGCAACACGTAAACGCATTCGTCAAATGATTGAAATGATGGATGTGCCTGCGGCAGATCGTTTGGGTGGTTTGAAGGTTTTTCGCTTGAAATATGCCAGTGCACAGAATTTAGCAGAAATATTGCAAGGTCTGGTTTCAGGACAGGCGGTGAGCAGCAGCTCTAATGCAAATAGCAACAGTAACAACAACAGTGCTAGTAATTTAAGCAGCACCAATAACAACACAGGTAATTCATCGACTATTTCCACCCCAAGTATTAATTTGGGTGGCAGCTCGAATAGCAACAATCAAAACAACATCACCAGTTTTAATGGTAATGGTGTCAGTATTATTGCCGATGGCTCGCAAAATGCTTTGGTGGTCAAAGCCGATCCGCAGTTGATGCGTGAAATTGAATCGGCCATTCAGCAACTAGATACCCGTCGTCAACAAGTGTTGATTGAAGCTGCGATTATAGAAGTGGAAGGTACCGATGCCGACCAATTGGGTGTGCAGTGGGCATTGGGCGATTTAAGCAGCGGTATCGGTCTAATTAATTTTGACAATATTGGTGCAAGTTTAAAAAATGTTGCTGCAGGCTATTTAACTGGTGGTGCAGCAGGCGCAGGCAGTGCGATTGGTGCAGGTACGTCATTGGTGTTGGGTGATTATCGTGAAGGTCGTGATGGTTCACGCAAGCTATATGGTGCGATGATTCAGGCCTTGAAGGAAAAAACCAAATCCAATTTATTGTCTACGCCATCTATTGTGACCATGGACAATGAAGAAGCCTATATTGTGGTTGGTGAAAACGTTCCTTTTGTAACAGGTTCATTATCTACCAATGGTGGTGTGGCAAATCCGTATACCACTATTGAACGTAAAGATGTCGGGGTTACTTTAAAAGTCGTGCCACATATTGGTGAAGGCGGAACACTACGCTTGGAAGTTGAACAAGAAGTGTCAGATGTCAAAGCCAATAAAGGTCAGGCGCAGGATTTAGTCACCAGCAAACGCGCAATTAAAACTTCTATTTTGGCCGAGCACGGACAAACCATTGTCTTAGGTGGCTTAATTTCTGATAACTCGGTTTATAGTCGTCAGGCTGTGCCAGGTTTGGGTGCTATTCCAGGGTTGGGGCGTTTATTCCGTTCCGATGGTCAATCTAATCAAAAACGTAATTTATTGATTTTTATTCACCCAACCATTGTGGGAGATAGTCAGGATATTCGCCGTATTTCGCAGCAGCGTTATAGCCAATTGTATAGCCTTCAGTTGGCAATGGATGCCGATGGTAGCTTTGCTAAACTGCCTGAGAATGTTAGCGATGTTTATCAGCAGCGTTTGCCTGTATCTCGAGTTGCGCCGCAAACAGGAACTTATCAAACCTTACCATCAGCAGTGTCTGCAAACCGCACAGCAACGGTGGTGAGCACCCCTGTTGCGATTGAGCCTGCGGTACAGCGCCAAAACGTAGTTTTGCCGCAGCAGGAAGTCAGCAAAACTAAAAATACAGTCACTACGACCACAATTCGCGCTACACCTTAATCGTATCCTGCGCAGATTGTGGTTGAGGGCATGTTATGATGTCGCCAAATCACACGAGAGAAGTTATTTATGACTTGGAAAATACAAGCAATTAGCGGTGAATTTACTGGCCAAGAAATTAGTATCGACCGTGATATGTTGGTGGGGCGTCATCAAAGTGCAGATTTGGTGCTGCAATCGGCAGAAATTTCACGTAAACATGCGGCTTTTTTACTTAAAGAACAAGCGCTGTATGTGCAAGATTTAAATTCTTCCAACGGCACTTTTGTAAATGATTTACGCATTGCCGATGAAACCTTACTTAAAGAAGGTGATATCGTCCAATTTGCCAGCTTAAAGTTTTCGGTACTTGCGCCTGCGGTTGAGTTAGAGCATGCGGTTGATGTTGCTGAAACTGCAGAAAAAGTCACAGCGCAAACAGAAAAAACACCTGCACAGCAAATGAATGAGCAGGGAATGCCTGAATTGAATCAACGTGACAGTTCTGTTCAATTAAACCGAGATGGTATGCCGCAAGGCGTGGCAGTGCCGAAACCAGCACCTATTCCAGAAGGTGTGGATATTCATGCAGTTCCAGCAGAGCCAAAACCTGTGCCTGTCGAGGAGCCTGTTTCTCGTGTGGAACAAGAGAAAGAACAACAGAAAAATGCCTCTGTTGGTTTGATTTCACTGATTGTTTTGGTGATTTTGGCGGTTTTGGCTTGGCTATTGTTTAAATAAGCAGCCTTTGCTTTACAATCAAGGCATGCGAACGCATGCCTTTGTTCATTTAGGGGGAAGAATGTCTATTACTCAGCTTGATACGCGTCAAGTCATTTTATTTGATTTAGATGGCACCTTGGTCGATTCTGCGACAGATTTATACCGCGCCATGAACATGAGTTTAAATGCGCTGCAACTGCCTTTGGTAACATTGGAGCAAGTGCGAACTTGGGTGGGGAAGGGAACTGCGGTATTTTGCAATAGTGTCTTATCGCACTTAATGGGCGAAGTTCACCCTGAACAGCAACAACAGCTACTGAACACCTTCTTAGAAATTTATAATGCCGATCCGTGTATCGACACACAACCATTCCCGGGCATTATTGAATTTTTGGACTGGGCAAAAGCACAACAAAAAACCTTAGTTTGTGTGACTAATAAACCTGAGCAGCCAGCTCGTGCCATTGTTGAAGCATTAGAGATGCAACACTATTTTGATGATGTGATTGGTGGAGATCGCTTTGAGGAGCGTAAACCACACCCGCGTCAATTGCTGCATTGTGTTGAGCATTATCAGGTGGAGAAGTCTCAAGTCTTGATGATTGGTGATTCTTCTAATGATGTTGAAGCCGCGCGTCGAGCGGGGATTGATTGTATTGTAGTCAGCTACGGCTATAATCATGGTGAGCCGATTGCCAATTGTCAGCCACAACAAATTGTGGATAATTTAACTGAATTGTTAAATATTTAAGTGCTTAAAACTTCGCGCTAATTGCTATAAAGGATATCAATATGAGTCAGGCTGTAATGCCCATATTTCGATGGCGACGCTAGTCAATCTACAACCGTCCTTCACTTCGTCTTATCGAAAACATTGCTACATCGAAATATAGAGAGCTCCACATGACCACTCAGACTCAATTTGAACAACTTAAAGCAGCAGGCTACAACCTCATTCCTGTATATCGCCAGCGTTTGGCTGATACCGAAACTCCATTGTCGGTATTTGCGCGTTTGAAGCAGCATCAACAAGCTTATTTGTTTGAGTCTGTAGAAGGCGGTGAAAACTGGGCGCGTTATTCAATTATTGGTTTGGGTGAATCTACAGTTTTCTCCTGCAATGCGGGTGAACTCACCATCCAACACGCCGATGGTTCAATCGAAAAACAAACTTGTGCGCAGCCGTTTCAGTATATCCGCGATTTTCAGGCGCAATTTAAAGTACCTACACAAGCCGACTTGCCTGAATTGCCAAGCTTTACAGGTGGTTTGGTGGGTTATTTTGGTTACGATGCAGTGCGTTATATCGAACCTCGTTTAAAGAATGTGCCTGCAGAAGATCCAGTCGGTTTACCTGATATTTGGATGATGTTGTCTAAAACAGTCATCGTATTTGATAACTTAAAAGATACCTTGTTCTTAATTGTGCATGCTGATGCGGCGCAGGCAGATGCTTATACTCAGGCGCAGCAACAACTCGATGCACTAGAAGAAATTTTAGCAACCCCGATTAGCCTAAAAGCAGAAAAACATACGCCACCACATTTTGAATCGCTTACAGGCAAAGAAAAATTCTTGGCGACCATTGATACCGTCAAAGAATACATTCGTGCAGGCGATGTTATGCAAGTAGTGCCTGGGCATCGCATGGTGTCAGATTTTGATGGTGAGCCGTTACAGGTTTATCGTGCTTTGCGCCATCTCAACCCATCGCCGTACTTATTCTTGGTACAAGGCAAAACTTTGGGCGATGATCAGCCGTTTCATATTGTCGGCTCATCACCTGAAATTTTATCGCGTTTGGAAAATGGTATTGCCACTGTGCGTCCTTTAGCAGGTACACGCCCGCGCGGTAAAACCAAAGAAGAAGATTTGGCACTTGAGCAAGATTTGTTGTCGGATGAAAAAGAAATTGCCGAACACTTAATGCTGATTGACTTGGGGCGTAATGATGTCGGGCGTATCGCCAAAATTGGTAAAGTACAAGTGACTGATCAAATGGTGATCGAGCGTTATTCGCATGTCATGCATATTGTGTCCAATGTGCAAGGTGAAGTGCGTGACGATGTCGATGCTTTGGATGTTTTTCAGGCAACTTTCCCTGCAGGGACACTTTCGGGTGCACCAAAAATTCGTGCCATGGAAATTATTGATGAAGTTGAGCCTATAAAACGTGGTGTTTTTGGTGGTGCTGTTGGTTATTTAGGCTGGCATGGCGAAATGGACATGTCGATTGCGATTCGTACCTGTGTTATTCGTCAAAATAAGGTCTATGTGCAGGCAGGCGCAGGTCTAGTTGCGGACTCAAATCCTGAATCTGAATGGAATGAAACCCAAATAAAAGCTCGCGCAGTGATCAAAGCGGTTGAATTATCATCAAATGGATTGATTTTATGAGTTTTTAGCGTTTTTTTTGAAAAAAACACTTGCACGGATTTCAAGTTTTGCTAAACTGCACACCGTTCCGATACGAAACGTACGAAACACTAAGAAACGCCGGCATAGCTCAGTTGGTAGAGCAACTGACTTGTAATCAGTAGGTCCACAGTTCGAATCCGTGTGCCGGCACCATCTTAGGGAGTTTGAGTTGTTAAGTAAAGAACGAACACTGAGTAAGTGTGAAAATGGTGGGATTCCCGAGCGGTCAAAGGGAGCAGACTGTAACTCTGCCGCGTAAGCTTCGAAGGTTCGAATCCTTCTCCCACCACCATTAACTTCGATAGAAGTGGTAATTACCAACATAGATGCGGGAGTAGCTCAGTTGGTAGAGCGGCAGCCTTCCAAGCTGCATGTCGCGAGTTCGATCCTCGTCTCCCGCTCCATCGAAGGATTTGTCGCTCTTATAGCTCAGTGGTAGAGCACTCCCTTGGTAAGGGAGAGGTCTCGAGTTCAAATCTCGATAAGAGCTCCAGATACAGTTTAGCGATTATTCGCACAAGATTTTCAAAAAGCAGGCTTATTAGTCTGCTTTTCAAGTATTAGGTGTCTAGTTTTTTAGGCGATATGTCGGGGCAGAGTTTTACTCAGCATTGTGTTCGACGTAAACGAGGAAGATGAACATGGCTAAGGCTAAGTTTGAACGTAATAAGCCACACGTTAACGTGGGCACAATCGGTCACGTTGACCATGGTAAAACAACTTTAACAGCTGCGATTGCTACAGTATGTGCACGTAAGTTTGGTGGTGAAGCGAAAGATTACGCTGCTATCGACTCTGCACCAGAAGAAAAAGCACGTGGTATTACAATTAATACTTCTCACGTAGAATACGACTCCCCAACTCGTCACTACGCGCACGTAGACTGCCCAGGTCACGCCGACTATGTTAAAAACATGATCACTGGTGCTGCTCAGATGGATGGTGCGATCCTTGTTTGTTCAGCGACTGATGGTCCAATGCCACAAACTCGTGAACACATCCTTCTTTCTCGTCAGGTAGGTGTACCTTACATCATCGTATTCTTAAACAAATGCGATATCGTAGACGACGAAGAGTTAATCGAATTAGTTGAAATGGAAGTTCGTGAACTTCTTTCTACTTACGACTTCCCAGGCGACGACACTCCAGTAATCCGTGGTTCAGCACTTGCTGCACTTAACGGTGAATCAGGTCAATATGGCGAAGATGCTGTAGTTGCTCTTGTTGAAGCGCTTGATACTTACATCCCAGAGCCAGTACGTGCAATCGATCAAGCATTCTTAATGCCAATCGAAGACGTATTCTCTATTTCTGGTCGTGGTACAGTAGTAACTGGCCGTGTAGAAACTGGTATCGTGAAAGTAGGCGAAGAAGTTGAAATCGTTGGTATCAAAGACACAGTTAAAACAACTGTAACTGGCGTAGAAATGTTCCGTAAACTTCTTGACGAAGGTCGTGCGGGCGAGAACTGTGGTGTTCTTTTACGTGGTACTAAGCGTGAAGACGTACAACGTGGTCAAGTACTTGCTAAGCCAGGTACAATCAAGCCACACACTAAATTCGATGCGGAAGTATACGTACTTTCTAAAGAAGAGGGTGGTCGTCACACTCCATTCCTTAACGGTTACCGTCCACAATTCTATTTCCGTACAACTGATGTAACTGGTGCAATCCAGTTGAAAGAAGGCGTTGAAATGGTAATGCCAGGTGACAACGTTGAAATGTCAGTAGAATTAATCCACCCAATCGCAATGGACCCAGGTCTACGTTTTGCGATCCGTGAAGGTGGTCGTACTGTAGGTGCGGGTGTTGTTGCTAAAGTAACAGCATAATTATAGAATGTGTTAAACAGGTCGAGAGCTTTGGCTCTCGTTCTGTTTTGTAGGTCAGTAGTTCAATTGGTAGAGCGTCGGTCTCCAAAACCGAATGTTGGGGGTTCGAGTCCCTCCTGGCCTGCCACTTTTTTTAAAAAAGCTTGATGTCGGCTAATCTAGTCATATAATAAGTCGCGAATTCTACGACGAGTACAAAAATGTCGAATGATAAATCGCGTGACGCATTAAGCGACGCGCCAATCCCTCAAAGAAATAATTCTGCTGAAGTTGTTCAATCGAGTTCTCCATTAGACTACGTGTTGTGGGGTATCGCTTTGATTTTATTCATTGCTTCGATGATGGTGAATCAGCATCTTCCTGCGTATTGGGCACCAGCCAATGATATTTGGGTGCGTGTTGGGGTAATTTTGGCTTGTATCGTTGTGGCTTTAGGTTTATTATACGCCACCCATCAAGGCAAAGGCTTTGTTCGTTTGCTTAAAGATTCACGTATTGAGTTACGTCGAGTCACTTGGCCTACTAAACAGGAAACTGTAACAACGTCATGGCATGTATTGATTGTTGTTGTAGTCACTTCAATTGTATTGTGGTGTTTTGACTATTTGTTAGGCTGGGCAATCAAGTTAATTATCGGGTAAAAGAGCTATGAAACGTTGGTACATTATTCATGCCTACTCAGGTTATGAAAAACAAGTGATGCGTTCGCTTAATGATCGAATCCAGCGTAGCGCTGTTGCCGATAGCTTTGGTGAAGTCCTTGTTCCTACCGAAGAAGTGGTAGAAATGAAGGATGGTAAGAAACGTAAGTCAGAGCGTAAGTTCTTTCCAGGCTATGTATTGGTTGAAATGGAAATGAACGATGAAACTTGGCACATTGTTAAAGAGTGTCCAAAAGTTTTAGGTTTTATTGGTGGTACAGCAGAAAAGCCTGCCCCAATTACGCAAAAAGAAGCTGACGCGATTCTTGCACGTGTACGCAATACTGGTGAAGCACCTCGTCCGAAGACGATGTTTGAACCAGGCGAAGAATTACTTGTGATTGATGGTCCATTCACCGACTTTAAAGGCGTGGTGGAAGAAGTTCAATACGAGAAGTCACGTTTAACGTTGACAATTAATGTATTTAATCGACCTACTCAGGTTGAGCTGGAATTTCGTCAAGTCGAAAAATCCGTTTAAGTTTGAGTGGTTGGAAAACGCCCGATTTATGATGAATCGGGCATTGTTGTTGTAACGGTATCGTTACTTAAAATATTGGGGAGCCTAGCGGCGTTTGTACCCAGAGGTAATTTGAAATGGCTAAGAAGATTGACGGCTATATCAAGCTGCAAGTTCCAGCTGGTAAAGCGAATCCATCTCCACCAATTGGTCCTGCATTAGGTCAACGTGGTGTTAACATCATGGCATTCTGTAAAGAATTCAATGCTGCTACACAAAAAGTTGAACCAGGTTTGCCAATTCCTGTAGTGATCACTGTGTACAACGACAAGTCGTTCACATTCATCATGAAAACTCCTCCTGCTGCAATTCTTCTTAAGAAAGCTGCAGGCATTCAAAAGGGTTCAGCTGTACCTAACAAAAACAAAGTTGGTAAGTTGACTCGTGCTCAATTAGAAGAAATCGCGACTACTAAAGAACCAGATTTAACTGGTGCTGATTTAGAAGCACGTGTGCGTACCATTGCTGGTTCTGCACGTTCTATGGGCTTGGATGTGGAGCTATAAGACATGGCAAAGTTAACTAAACGTCAAAAAGCCATTGCTGCTGCTGTAGAAGCAAACAAAGTTTACACTTTGGAAGAAGCAGTTGAAGTTCTAAACAACCTTCCTGCTGCTAAATTCAAAGAATCTTTGGATGTTGCGGTAAACCTAGGTGTTGACCCACGTAAATCTGATCAGGTTGTTCGTGGTGCGACTACACTTCCTGCAGGTACTGGTAAAACTGTACGTGTAGCTGTTTTCGCTCAAGGTGCTGCTGCAGAAGCTGCTAAAGCTGAAGGCGCAGACGTAGTTGGTTTCGACGACTTAGCTGAAAGCATTCAAGCGGGTAACCTTGACTTTGACGTTGTGATTGCAGCTCCGGATGCAATGCGCGTAGTAGGTAAGTTGGGTACGATTCTTGGTCCACGTGGCTTAATGCCAAACCCTAAAGTGGGTACTGTAACTCCTGACGTTGCGACTGCAGTTAAAAATGCAAAAGCAGGTCAAGCGCGTTACCGTGTAGACAAAGCGGGTATTATCCACGCTGCGATTGGTCAAGTTGGCTTTACTGCTGAAGCAGTTCGTTCAAACGTTGAAACCTTAGTTGCTGACTTGAAAAAGTTAAAGCCTGCAACTTCTAAAGGCGTATACATCAAAAAGATCACTTTGAGCTCTACTATGGGTCCTGGTCTTGTTATTGATGTACAGAACGTTTCTAACTAAGTCTGACTTAGAAAGAATTTTAAAGTCCTGAAAAGTCTCCTTCTCCCTCTGGGAGAAGGTCGGGATGAGGGTTAAACCTCTCCCTAACCCTCTTCTAGCAGGAGAGGGGGACATTCAGGCGGACTTTGAATTGGTAAATGAGAATTTATCAGCGTCAAAGACCTCAGGCGAGAGTAGTTTTATGCTGCTTTCTTAATCTTCCAGCCTGGGTAGACGCGGTGGTGTGATTTATTCCTCCTCCGCGTGTAAGTTCAGCAATGAATTTACGAATTGGGAGTGTGCTTCACGTAAGCACATAAATCACCGTTAGGAGGTTTTACAATGGCTCTTCTTATCGAAGACAAAAAACAGATCGTAGCAGAAGTTAACGAAGTTGCTTCTAAAGCGTTCTCTGCTGTTGTTGCTGACTATCAAGGTATGAGCGTTGAGCAATTAACGGCTCTACGTGTTGAAGCGCGTAAATTAGGTGTTACTACACGTGTTGTACGTAATACTTTGGCTAAACGTGCTTTTCAAGATACGCAATTCACGATCTTGAACGACAACCTTGTTGGCCCAACAATTTTAGCTTTCTCAACTTCTGAAGACGACATGGGTGCAGCTGCACGCTTGTTCGAAGAATTCGCTAAAACGAATAAAGCATTTGAACTTAAAGCTGCTGCATTTGACGGCAAACTTTATAAAGGTGCTGAAGTTAGCGTAATTGCGAATCTTCCGAACCAAGAAAAAGCGCTTACTATGCTTGCAAACGTTCTTCAAGCTCCTATTTCGAAATTGGGTCGCCTTATTACTGCGCTCAAAGAGAAAAACGAGTCAGAAGCTGCATAAGCTTAAATTTATTTCCACACCATTCAATTTCCATTTGGAGTTATTCTCATGGCTTTAACTAACGAAGAAATCTTAAACGCAGTTGCTGAAAAAACTGTTCTTGAACTTGTTGAACTTATCTCTGCTTTTGAAGAGAAATTCAATGTATCAGCTGCTGCTGTTGCTGTTGCTGCTGCTCCAGGCGCTGGCGCTGCTGCTGCAGAAGAGCAATCTGAATTCAACGTTGAGTTGACTTCTTTCGGTGCGAACAAAGTTGCTGTAATTAAAGCAGTTCGTGAAGCTACTGGCCTTGGTCTTAAAGAAGCTAAAGACATCGTTGAAGGCGCTCCTTCAGTGATCAAAGAAGCTGTTTCTAAAGAAGAAGGTGAAGAGCTTAAGAAGAAACTTGAAGAAGCTGGTGCTACAGTTACACTTAAGTAATCTTAAGGGGAGTCGATTTTTTTATAATCGACTCCAAAAAATGGCTGATGGCTCTTGGGTCATCAGCCTTTTTGCGTTACAATTATCGGCTCGATTTTTGTTTGAATGATGGGAAAACCATCGAAAACAATATAAATCAATAAAATCAAACGCTTACCAATATTTTTCCACATTTAAAAATATTGTTAAGCGTTTTAATACCACTAAAAATTGCAGCATTTGTAAAGAGTGGTGGCCATATCGGCCTGCGTAATTCCTTCTAAACCCGTTCTGCAGGCGGGTTTAGTTTACTTTCCGAGGACTCCAGATGGCATACTCATATACCGAAAAGAAACGGATCCGTAAGAATTTTGGTAAATTGCCCCAAGTAATGGATGCACCGTACTTGCTTTCGATTCAAGTCGACTCGTACCGTACTTTCCTTCAAGATGGCAAAACTCCAAAAAGCCGCGAAGATATCGGTCTCCAAGCCGCATTTCGTTCAGTTTTTCCTATAGAAAGTTATTCTGGCAATGCTGCTTTAGAATTTGTTGAGTATAGTCTTGGTAAGCCTGAGTTTGATGTACGTGAGTGTATTCTTCGCGGCTCAACTTATGCGGCACCAATGCGCGTAAAAATTCGTTTGATCATTAAAGATCGTGAAACGAAATCAATCAAAGATGTGCGTGAGCAAGAAGTCTACATGGGCGAAATGCCATTGATGACGGATAACGGTACCTTTGTGATTAACGGTACTGAGCGTGTAATTGTTTCTCAATTACACCGTTCACCAGGCGTGTTCTTTGACCACGATAAAGGTAAGACCCACTCGAGCGGTAAAGTGTTGTATTCAGCACGCATTATTCCTTACCGTGGCTCATGGTTAGACTTTGAATTCGATGCCAAAGACCTCGTTTATGTGCGTATTGACCGTCGTCGTAAATTGCTTGCGACTGTAGTGTTGCGTGCATTGGGCTATAGCAATGAACAAATCCTAGACTTGTTCTTTGAGAAAGTACCTGTCTATTTAGACATGGGTAGCTACCAAATTGACCTTGTCCCAGAACGCTTACGTGGCGAAATGGCACAATTTGACATCACTGATACTGACGGCAAAGTGATTGTTGAGCAAGGTAAACGCATTAATGCGCGTCACGTACGTCAAATGGAAGCAGCTGGTCTTGAGAAGCTTTCAGTTCCTGATGAGTACTTGTACGAACGTATTACTGCAGAAGACATCCAGCTAAAAGATGGCGATGTGATTGCTGCAAACACCTTGTTAAGCCATGAAATCATGGTGAAACTTGCAGAAGGTGGTGTTAAACAATTTAACATCCTATTCACCAATGACATCGACCGTGGTTCGTTCATTGCGGACACCTTACGTGCAGATACAACTGTTGGTCGTGAAGATGCTTTGGTAGAAATCTACAAAGTGATGCGTCCAGGTGAGCCACCGACGAAAGAAGCCGCTGAAAATCTGTTCAATAACTTGTTCTTCTCTTCTGAGCGTTATGATTTATCGCCAGTAGGTCGTATGAAGTTCAACCGTCGTTTGGGTCGTCCTTACGAAGTGGGTACAGATCAGAAATCACGTGAAGTTGAAGGTATTTTGTCTAACGAAGACATTACCGATGTACTTAAAACATTGATCGAAATCCGTAACGGTAAAGGTGAAGTCGACGATATCGACCACTTGGGTAACCGTCGCGTACGTTCAGTGGGCGAGATGACTGAAAACCAATTCCGTGTTGGTTTGGTACGTGTTGAGCGTGCTGTAAAAGAGCGTTTGTCACAAGCTGAAACAGACAACCTGTCTCCGCAAGATTTAATCAATGCGAAGCCAGTGGCTGCTGCAATCAAAGAATTCTTTGGTTCAAGCCAATTGTCTCAGTTCATGGACCAAAACAACCCGTTGTCTGAAATTACCCACAAGCGTCGCGTATCTGCGCTTGGTCCAGGTGGTTTGACACGTGAACGTGCAGGCTTTGAGGTACGTGACGTACACCAAACTCACTATGGTCGTGTGTGTCCAATTGAAACGCCTGAAGGTCCAAACATTGGTTTGATCAACTCGCTTTCTGTTTATGCAAAATGTAATAATTTTGGCTTCTTGGAAACGCCATACCGTAAAGTGGTTGATGGTCGTGTAACCGATGAGGTTGAGTATTTATCTGCAATTGAAGAAGTGGGCACGATCATTGCGCAAGCGGACTCAAGCGTAGACCAAGATGGCAATTTAACAGAAGAATTCGTATCTGTACGTCACCAAGGTGACTTCGTGCGTATGCCGCCAGAGCGCGTGACGCACATGGACGTTTCTGCACAGCAGGTTGTATCTGTAGCAGCATCACTGATTCCATTCCTTGAGCACGATGACGCCAACCGTGCCTTGATGGGATCGAACATGCAACGTCAGGCTGTTCCGACGCTTATCGCTGATAAACCACTTGTGGGTACAGGGATGGAAGCGAACGTAGCACATGACTCAGGTGTATGTGTGATTGCAAACCGTGGTGGTCGTATTGAATATGTCGATGCTTCACGTGTAGTCATTCGTGTGAACGAAGAAGAAATGATCGCGGGTGAAGCAGGTGTAGATATCTACAACCTGATCAAATACACACGTTCAAACCAAAACACTTGTATTAACCAAAAAGTTTTGGTGAAGATGGGTGATAAGGTAGGTCGTGGTGATGTATTGGCTGACGGTCCATCTACAGATGGCGGTGAGCTTGCACTCGGTCAGAACATGCGTGTCGCGTTCATGACTTGGAATGGCTATAACTACGAAGACTCGATCTTGCTTTCTGAGCGTGTACTTCAAGAAGACCGTTTAACTTCGATTCACATTCAAGAATTGTCATGTGTTGCACGTGATACCAAATTGGGTGCGGAAGAAATCACAGCTGATATTCCAAACGTGGGCGAAGCTGCACTGTCTAAACTAGACGAGTCTGGTATCGTTTACATTGGTGCTGAAGTGACTGCAGGCGACATTCTTGTTGGTAAAGTAACGCCTAAGGGTGAAACTCAGTTAACGCCTGAAGAAAAATTGCTTCGTGCAATCTTCGGTGAAAAAGCAGCAGATGTGAAAGATTCATCATTGCGCGTTCCATCAGGTACTAAAGGTACTGTGATTGACGTTCAAGTCTTTACCCGTGATGGTCTAGAAAAAGACGAACGTGCACAAGCGATTGAAAAAGCACAACTTGATGCATACCGCAAAGACTTGAAAGAAGAATACAAAATCTTTGAAGAAGCAGCGCGTGAACGTATTATCCGCTTATTAAAAGGTCAAGAATCTAACGGTGGCGGTACAACTAAACGTGGCGACAAACTTTCTGAAGATGTGTTGTCTGGTTTAGAGTTAGTTGATCTACTTGAAATTCAACCAAGTGATGAAGCAATTGCTGAGCGTTTAACTCAAATTCAAACTTTCTTGAAAGAGAAGAGCTTTGAAATTGATGAGAAATTCGCTGAGAAGAAACGTAAGCTTTCTACAGGCGATGAACTCACTACGGGCGTATTGAAAGTTGTTAAAGTTTACCTTGCTGTTAAACGTCGCATCCAACCGGGTGACAAGATGGCGGGTCGTCACGGTAACAAAGGTGTTGTATCAAACATCTTGCCTGTAGAAGACATGCCACACGATGCTAACGGTGTACCAGTAGATATCGTATTGAACCCGCTAGGCGTACCATCGCGTATGAACGTGGGTCAGATTCTTGAAACACACTTGGGTATGGCAGCCAAAGGTTTGGGTGAGCAAATTGATAAAATGCTCAAACAACAACGCGAAATTGCTGAACTACGTGAGTTCCTAGACAAGATTTATAACAAAGTCGGTGGCGAGCAAGAAGATCTTGACAGCTTAACTGATGATGAAATCTTGGTATTGGCTGGCAACTTACGTGCAGGTGTTCCATTGGCTACTCCTGTATTTGATGGTGCAGAAGAAGGTCAAATTAAAGAATTACTTGAACTGGCTGAATTACCACGTTCAGGTCAAACCGTGTTGTACGATGGTCGTACAGGCGAGAAATTCGACCGTCCAGTGACTGTAGGTTATATGTACATGCTCAAACTCAACCACTTGGTGGATGACAAGATGCACGCGCGTTCTACAGGTTCTTACTCACTTGTAACGCAACAGCCGTTGGGTGGTAAGGCACAATTCGGTGGTCAGCGTTTCGGTGAGATGGAAGTCTGGGCACTTGAAGCATACGGTGCTGCATACACACTTCAAGAAATGCTCACTGTGAAGTCGGATGACGTTGAAGGTCGTACCCGTATCTATAAGAACATTGTAGATGGTAACCATTATATGGACCCAGGTATGCCTGAATCGTTTAACGTATTGACCAAAGAGATCCGTTCTTTAGGTATCAACATTGAACTGAAAAATGGTGACTAAGCATCTCCATTAAATCTCCCTAAATCCCTCTTTATAAAAGAGGGACTTTTCCCCCTTTGAAAAAGGGGGATTAAGGGGGATTAAAACTCAGTTAAAAAACAATATTTGTGACCCAGTTGGGATGTGAAAACAGCCTCCCAGCACACGGAGAAAAAAATTGAAAGACTTGCTCGATATCATGCGCAAAAAGACGGATTCAGACGGTCATGCTCCAGTAGAGTTTGACCGCATCCGTATTGGTCTTGCGTCACCAGAAATGATTAAGTCATGGTCTCACGGTGAAGTTAAAAAGCCAGAAACCATTAACTATCGTACGTTTAAGCCTGAACGTGATGGTTTATTCTGTGCCAAAATTTTTGGTCCAGTAAAAGATTACGAATGCTTGTGTGGTAAATACAAGCGTATGAAATACAAAGGCGTCATTTGTGAAAAATGTGGCGTTGAAGTAACGACTGCAAAAGTTCGTCGTGAGCGTATGGGTCACATCGAACTCGCTTCTCCAGTTGCACACATTTGGTTCTTGAAATCATTACCAAGCCGTATTGGTTTATTACTTGATATGACTTTACGTGATATCGAGCGCGTATTGTATTTCGAATCTTATGTGGTTACTGACCCAGGTATGACGCCATTTGAGAAATATCAACTTCTCAATGACGAAGAATACTTCAATGCTCTAGAAGAGCATGGTGATGAATTCACTGCGAAAATGGGTGCTGAAGCAGTTCAAGACTTGTTAAAAGACATCGATCTTGAAGCTGAAATTGCTCGTTTACGTGAAGAAATTCCACAAACAACTTCAGAAACTAAGCTGAAAAAAGCGTCTAAGCGTTTGAAGTTGATGGAAGCGTTCAAAGAGTCGAACAACAAGCCAGAATGGATGGTGATGAATGTACTGCCTGTACTTCCACCAGATCTTCGTCCGTTGGTTCCACTTGAAGGTGGTCGTTTTGCGACGTCTGACTTGAACGATCTTTATCGTCGTGTGATTAACCGTAACAACCGTTTGAAGCGTCTTCTTGACCTTGCAGCGCCAGACATCATCGTACGTAACGAAAAACGTATGTTACAAGAGTCTGTTGATGCCTTGTTAGATAACGGTCGTCGTGGTCGTGCAATCACAGGTTCAAACAAGCGTCCGCTTAAATCTTTGGCAGATATGATCAAAGGTAAGCAAGGTCGTTTCCGTCAAAACTTACTTGGTAAGCGTGTTGACTATTCAGGTCGTTCGGTGATTACCGTTGGTCCAAACCTACGTTTACACCAGTGCGGTCTTCCGAAGAAAATGGCACTTGAACTGTTCAAGCCATTCATCTTTGCGAAACTACAAGCTTCAGGTCAAGCTACCACCATTAAAGCTGCGAAGAAAATGGTTGAGCGCGAAACCCCAGAAGTTTGGGACGTACTTGCCTCTGTAATTCGTCAACACCCAGTGATGTTGAACCGTGCGCCTACACTTCACCGTTTGGGTCTTCAAGCATTTGAACCGATCCTGATTGAAGGTAAAGCCATCCGTCTACACCCACTCGTTTGTGCTGCGTTCAACGCTGACTTCGACGGTGACCAAATGGCGGTACACGTACCATTAACACTTGAAGCGCAATTAGAAGCGCGTGCGTTAATGATGTCGACCAACAACATCTTGTCTCCTGCGAACGGTGAGCCAATCATCGTACCATCTCAGGACGTTGTCTTGGGCTTGTATTACATCACGCGTGATGCAATCAATGCCAAAGGTGAAGGCATGGTGTTTGCAGATACGCACGAAGTAAACCGTGCACTTGCAACGGGTCAAGTTGACTTACACGCTCGCGTAAAAGCACGTGTACACCAAACCGTAATCAATGAAAATGGTGAGCGTGAGCAACAAACTATTGTTGTAGATACGACACCAGGTCGCTGCTTGCTTTGGGAAGTTGTGCCTGAAGGTTTAAGCTTCGAGCAAATTAACCTAGAGATGAACAAAAAGAACATCTCAAAGTTAATCAACTCTTGCTACCGTAAATTAGGTCTAAAAGACACGGTTATTTTTGCAGACCAATTGATGTACTTGGGCTTCCGTCAAGCGACACGTTCAGGTGTTTCTGTGGGTATGGAAGACATGGTTATTCCACCACAAAAACAAGCAATTATTGAAAAAGCAGAAACTGAAGTTCGTGAAATTGAACAACAGTTCGAGCAAGGCTTCGTAACTGCGGGTGAGCGTTATAACAAAGTGGTCGATATTTGGGCACGTACCAACGACCAAGTTGCTAAAGCGATGATGGACAACTTGTCATTCACAACTGTGAAAAACAAACAGGGTGAAGACGAGAAGCAAAAATCATTCAACTCGATCTACATGATGTCGGATTCAGGTGCGCGTGGTAGTGCGGCACAGATTCGTCAGTTGGCGGGTATGCGTGGTTTGATGGCGAAACCAGATGGTTCGATCATTGAAACGCCAATTAAAGCGAACTTCCGTGAAGGTTTGACGGTACTTCAGTACTTCATTTCAACTCACGGTGCGCGTAAAGGTTTGGCCGATACCGCATTGAAAACAGCGAACTCAGGTTACTTGACACGTCGTTTGGTTGACGTTGCACAAGACTTGGTAATTACTGAGCCAGATTGCGGTACTTATGGCGGTTTAGTGATGACACCATTCATTCAAGGTGGTGATGTCATTGAAAACCTTGGTACGCGTGTATTAGGTCGTGTAACTGCAGAAGATGTGAAGAAAGCGGGTTCAGACGAAGTTATTCTGCCACGTAACACACTCATTGATGAAAAACTTGCTAACTTCTTAGAAGAGCAAGGTGTCGATGAAGTAAAAGTACGTTCAGTGGTATCTTGTGAATCGACCTTTGGTGTATGTGCGAAGTGTTATGGTCGTGACCTAGCACGTGGTCACTTGGTGAATCCAGGTGAATCTGTGGGTGTAATGGCTGCTCAATCGATTGGTGAGCCAGGTACACAGTTAACCATGCGTACATTCCACGTGGGTGGTGCGGCAAGCCGAACTTCTGCAGCCAATAGCGTACAAGTGCGTAACAAAGGTTCAGTACGGTTCCATAACGTGAAAACTGTACAACACGCTAAAGGTCACTTGGTATCTGTTTCACGTTCAGGTGAAATTGGTATTGCCGATGAGTTAGGTCGTGAGCGTGAGCGTTATAAACTGCCATACGGTGCGTCAATCTTGCTCAAAGATGGCGAAGCGGTAGAAGCTGGCGGTATTGTGGCGACTTGGGATCCACACACGCATCCACTTGTGACCGAAGTTGCGGGTAAAATCCGTTTCAGCCAAATTGCTGATGGCGTGACTGCAACCTCGAAAACTGATGATGCAACAGGTATGACCACAGTTGAAATCTTGCCAGTGACTTCACGTCCTGCGTCAGGTAAAGACTTACGTCCTGCTGTGGTATTAGACACTGTGGATGGTGGCGAACAGTTCTACTTCTTGCCACAGAACACGATTCTTTCTGTCCGTGATGGCGAAAATATCGGTGTGGGTGACGTTATTGGTCGTGTACCACAAGAATCTTCACGTACTCGTGATATTACCGGTGGTCTGCCACGTGTAGCTGACTTGTTCGAAGCACGGAAGCCGAAAGAGCATGCGATTCTTGCAGAAGTGTCAGGTATCGTGAGCTTTGGTAAAGAAACCAAAGGTAAGAACCGTTTAGTGATTACACCAGATGATGGCTCTGAGATTTACGAAGAGTTGATTCCAAAATGGCGTAACATCAATGTGTTTGAAGGTGAGCATGTGAACCGTGGTGAAACCATTTCTGATGGTCCACAAAACCCACATGACATCTTACGCTTGAAAGGTGAAGTGGCATTAACCAACTACATCGTGAACGAAGTTCAAGACGTTTACCGCTTACAAGGTGTAAAAATTAACGATAAGCACATTGAAGTCATCGTGCGTCAAATGTTGCGTAAAGTTGAAATCACCGATGGTGGCGATACGAGCTTCATCAAAGGCGAACAAGTGGATTACATTCGCGTGGTACAAGAAAACCAAGCTGTACTTGCACAAAACAAGTTCCCAGCGAAGTTTGAACGTCAATTGATGGGTATCACCAAAGCATCGCTTTCAACAGACTCGTTCATTTCTGCTGCATCGTTCCAGGAAACTACACGTGTGTTAACTGAAGCGGCTGTAACAGGTAAAGAAGATGATTTACGTGGCTTGAAAGAGAACGTTGTTGTGGGTCGTTTGATCCCAGCAGGTACGGGTCTTGCTTACCACTTAGAGCGTCGTCGTCAAGAAGCTGAAGCTGCTGAATTGGCATTAGTGAATGATTTCTCTGATGTAGATCAAGCATTAAGCCAAGCATTTAGCGATGAATTTAACGATCTCTAATTCGTTTTAAAGCATCATTTAAAGACGCCTTTCGAGGCGTCTTTTTTTTGCCAACGTTTTAGTTGCATATTTTGCTTTAATAAAGCCGCAATATTGCATATAGTGAATTAAGAACAATTTAAAAATATCAAGAAAACTAAGGGGATAGCTTATGCAATTTAGAGGACTGACACTGTGTTTATCGGCAATGCTACTGAGTGTGTCTGTTTCGGCTGCACCAATGCCAAACAGCATTGTGGTGAAAGACAAAGCCATTGTGCCTATTCTAAAAACTGAAGTGATTCGTACAGTGACAGGTGAAAAGCCTATACGCCATGTAGAAGCCACGATTTTTGAAGTGAGCAATCAGGGTAAAGATATTGTGGCAAAGGAAGTTGTTTTTGATGATGATCAAGCACAGTTTTCAGAGAAACAATTGGGTATTCCTGTGATTCAAAAAGGTGGGGTGATTGTACCAACCTCAAAAATTGAGTTGAATAAAACCCTAAAGCAGGATGGTAAAGTCATTTCTGAAGTGAAAACGATTGATGCAGAAGGCATGGAATATAAGCAGGGGCAGGCGCCAATTCATCGCACATTAAAACTGGATCGGGTCAAAACGCCTGAAAGCAAAGAAACAGTTTCTCATGCTGTGTTTACTGAAGATGGTAAAACCACACGTGATGTGGTGGTACTTGAAGAAGAGGGTACAGAATCCTTTATGATGCCTTAAGCATTTTACAGAAATACTCATATCTTACTGTGCTTGGTAACAGATTTTTCAAAGTTGATGCCGCAAGATGCACTACACTTAAAATCAACAACAGCGGGGAGACATCGCGATGAAAAAAGTATTTAGCGTATTGGCAGTTGCAACTGTATCGACCATGTTAATGGCGGGTTGTGAGAGCATGAGTTCAAATGACCAACGTATTGGTGCAGCAGCATTAGGCGGTGCCGTTGGTGGCGCAGCGGGTAACAGCGTAGGTGGTAGTGTTGGTGCAGCAGCAGGCGCAGGTGCAGGTGCGGCAGTTGGAAGTAAAACCCAAGATGGTTCTAACCGTAACGCAACCTATAGTGGAATTGGCGGTGCGATTGGTTCAATTTTAGGTAAAGAAGTGATAGGTGGTAATGCAGGCGCTGCAATCGGTGGTGCTGTTGGTGGTGGTGCTGGTGCAGCCATCGAGCAAAAGCGTTAATCTGAATACGAACAGCCATGCCATCCTACTGAAGTATTTATATTTCAGTACATCCAACGCAGAGTCTTATGATTCTGCGTTTTTTATGCGCTAGCTGAAAAATTAATGCGTTTGGATAAATTGATTGACTGCTTGAGTATAAGCATTATTTTGTCCCAATGACTTGTTGATTTCAGCATGTGAAAGTCGGACAGGCAATAACTGGGTTTGAGTTCCGAATTTCTGTGCTTGTTGAATAAATTGTCGAGCTTGAGTACAGGGTTGATCTGCACGGATGGTTGAGCACACCGCGAGAAATGCAGGTAAAGCTTGATGTAGCTGAGCTATCGGAGAAAGGGCTTTCCAGTTGGAAGGTTGATCACCAAAGGCTTGATCATAAAAACGTGCATGACGTGTTTGCATTATCTTTTCTATATCATAAGCCGCGCTATCTAAAGCAACTGTAGCACGCCAAGGCTGTGGCTGGGGTGCCAGCCAATGGGGGCGAACGGTTAATAGACTGACCAGGTGTGCGCCCGCAGAATGTCCCATCAGCACCAAGCGTTTTGAGTCAGCATGCCAATGCGGTGCCTGATTTTGGATATAAATAAGCGCTTGGGCGATATCCTGAGTTTGCTGCTGTACGGTCACATCTGGAACTAATCTATAGTTGATAGACACAAAAATCCAGTTTTGCTTGGTCCAGTAACTCAGCTTATTTTTGACCACAGCAGCATGATTTTTATCACCCATTTTCCAAGCACCGCCATGGACCATCATCATGAGCGGGGCTGGTGTTTGATCTGTGAGTACTTTGGCAGGGAAATAGACATCCATCACTTGTTGAGGATGAGATCCATAAGCCACATTTTTCAAAGTCTGGACTTTGGTAAATGTATTCGGCACCAAAGCATGGAGGGATGTCGATGAATAGAAACAAAGTAGGGAAAAGATTGGCACAAGATTTTTTTTCATTTTAATGATCCTTTAATTTTAAATACTATCAATGTTTATAATTTTTATGATCCACTGATGTATCAACAGTAATACGTTAATTAATTCATACCTGCTCAAAAAGAGTAGAGAAGTTTGTCGGTGACATTGATCTTTTTGTCTTTTGATTAAAATAATATTACCAACAACGCAGAATCATTAGATTCTGCGTTTTTATGTGAGCTAAAAATTACGTTGCTACGGCTTTGGGCTTTTTACGTCGGATATATAACGTTTTATGCACTTCTGCAATTTGTACACCTGATTCATCGATAATATTGAGCGTATATTGACGTGTCAGAGGAGCATAGTCTTCTGCGATCTGTTTGATTTCCTCGACTTCAGCGGCACTCAGGCGAATATCGGCATACACCGTACTGCGTCCTGGGGCGAGGAAATGAATCGTTGCCGCTTTATCCCAAACAATATATGTTGAACCCAAGTGATGCATCAGAATTAACATATAAAATGGATCTACCATGGAATAGAGGCTGCCGCCAAAATGTACGCCGACAATATTTTGATTTTTGCGAGTGAGTGGCATTTTGACACGGACATGGTGGTTGGCTAAATCGATTTGATCAATTTCAATACCTGCACCCCGATAGGGTGGGTACCGATTTAAAAAATATTTAGAAATAAGTGGAATACTTTGTAGTTTTTTAAGCAGATTCATATGATTTTAACTATATCTTTCAAGTCTGGATGCCTTATATTAGTCTAAAATTTAGGCATCAATATGGCATGTTTTGTTATGCTGAGTGCAACAAAGGTGAATAAAAATAAAAAAGATGTATATGCAAGCGCAAACGCAATGGATTGAAACCTCTGATCGACAACAGCTCTATGTCAAAACTTGGGGCGAAAAAAAGCACCTGCACTGATTTTGGTGCATGGCTATCCAGATAACCAAGAAGTCTGGGAACGGGTGATTGCCGTGTTGGTGCAAGATTTTTATGTGGTGAGTTACGATGTACGATGTACGTGGTGCGGGACAATCCTCCATTCCCAAATCCATTCGTGCCTATAGCTTGGCTCAATTGGCTGCAGATTTAATGACTGTTGCTAATGCCGTTTTGGGGCAGCGTGCATTTCACTTGGCAGCTCATGACTGGGGTTCAATTCAGTCTTGGGAAGCAGTGACGGATCCAGAATTAAAGGGACGAATTTTATCGTACAGCAGTATTTCAGGCCCATGTTTGGATCATGCAGCGTTCTGGATGCGTAAGCAGTTTTCTGAAAATAAAATTAAATTTTTCAAACAAATGCGTAAATCTTGGTATATTGCTGCCTTTCAACTTCCTGCACTTGCGCCTACAGTTTGGCAGTTCTTTCAACCTGAACAATGGCGTCAGGTAGTGATGCGCTTAGAACGCGATCAAGATATTCCGGTCAATCCTAATATCCGCAAAGATGGGCGCTATGGCGTCAATTTATATCGTGCCAATTTTATCCCACGTTTATTAAAGCCGCGTCAACGTTATGCAATTTGTCCTGTGCAAGCTATTGTCTTGAAATATGATCAATTTGTGGGTGCTGAATTGATTGATGAAATGTCGCTTTGGGTAGATGATTTTCAACGTGTAGAGTTGGCTGCCAATCATTGGGCAATTCTTAGTCAGCCACAAGCTGTTGCTACAGCTATCCGTGACTTTGCTTATAAGCATGAAAATCAGTGATTTTTGCTTGATCATACTTAGATTCATTTGTCGGAGTTGAATGTTTGGTCAACTCCAATCTGCATAATCTCTGATAAAATAGCTTCTTTTTTGAATTTTCATCTCTTATGTTCGCAATTCTTGCTGCCATTGCAATCATGTTCGGATTGTCGTTGGCTCGTGTGCCTGTGGTTTTTGCCTTGGTTATTGGTGCAGTCTCAGGTGGTTTACTGGCTGGTTTAGGCTTACAAGGCACTTTAGATGCGTTTAATAATGGTTTAGGTGGTGGCGCTAAAATTGCTCTTGCTTACGGTATTTTAGGTGCATTTGCTTTGGCTTTGGCACGTTCAGGTTTGCCAGACTTATTGGCGTATAAGCTGATTCGCACTTTAACAGGTGGCAGTAATACTAAGGTACAGAACCGCGTTAAATATCTGATTTATTTTACTGTGGCTTTGGCAGCGGTATTTTCACAAAACTTAATCCCTGTACATATTGCATTTATTCCTGTATTGATTCCACCTTTATTAAGTGTTTTCAATCATTTAAACCTAGACCGTCGTGCAGTGGTTTGTTTGCTGACTTTTGGTTTGGTTGCCACCTATATGTTTGTTCCTGTGGGTTTCGGTGCAATCTTTCTGAATGATATTTTGGCGCACAATATCAACACCTTTGGTGCTCCGTATGGTTTTGCCATTCAAAATGAAGATATTCCTGCTGCCATGTTTATTCCTGTGTTTGGGATGTTTATTGGGCTATTGATCGCGTTGTTTGTGAGCTATCGTAAGCCTCGACATTATCAAGATGTGCAGGTAGAGCGTACCCAAAGCATTTCGAGTGAGCTCAATGCAAATACCGCCGCGCCAACCCTACAAGCGCCTCAGATTGCAAAATTTACCTTGTGGATGGCAGTGTTTGCGATTATTGCAACCTTGGCGGTGCAATTGTATTCAGATTCGATGATTCTGGCAGGTTTGGTGGGTGTTGCCATTTTAAGCTGTGCGGGAATTTTCAAATGGAAAGAAGCAGATGATGTGATCATTACAGGTATGCGTATGATGGCACTCATCGGCTTTATTATGATTGCTGCACAAGGTTTCGCTTCAGTGATTGAAGCGACTAATCAAGTGCCTGCTTTGGTAGAAGCGTCGGTGGAATGGATTGGCAATAGCAAAGCTTTGGCTGCATTTTTAATGTTATTGATTGGTTTGTTAATCACCTTGGGGATTGGCTCATCTTTCTCTACCGTGCCTATTTTAGCGATTATTTATGTGCCTTTATGTTTGCAGTTCGGTTTTAGCCCTGCAGCAACCATTGCGATTATTGGTACAGCAGCAGCCTTAGGAGATGCGGGTTCTCCAGCATCGGATTCAACCTTGGGGCCAACTTCGGGTTTAAATATGGATGGGCAGCACGACCACATGAAGGACAGTGTGGTACCGACTTTTATTCACTTTAATATTCCATTGATGATTTTTGGCTGGATTGCAGCGATGGTGCTGTAAATTATCACCAAAATTTTTAAGCGCACGTGTTCAGAATAGACTGGGCACGTTGCAGCATCGTGCTAAAACGACAAGAAGAATCTTCCTCAAATTCATCCTCAAATCTGCCTATTGAAACCCAATACAAAATTCAAACTCTCTAACAAAATGATCCATTTTTCGTTGTAATTAACTTCTAATATTAGAATGAAGATGATTTTAATTCTCTTTATTTAATTTGGATAATTTTATTGATTTTCTATGATTTAAAAATAGAAAGTCTGAGTGAATTAATCTATTTAAAATAAATTTGTGTTAGTTTTTAAATAAATATAAGATGTATTTTAAATAAATCTTTTAATATATTTTTAAAATAAAATTGAGTAATATAGTCGGGAAATAATAATATAAACTCTATTAATTAACTCGGATTTTAAAACCAAGTAATTTGGTCTATTTAAAATAAATTTATATAATAATTAATAGCTTATAAAATAATTAAAATATTATGTTTAATATGTGTTGCATATTAATAGTGGTCGTGTTTAATATTAATTAAGCGTTAAGATTTTTATTCTAAAGGTGGTTTTGAAATGTTAAAGCAAGTTGCTCTAATTGCATTAATGGGAATGTCTGCTTCTGCTATGGCAGGTCAATGGCAAGTTAAAGTTGGTGGTTCTGTAATTTCTCCAACACAAGATACAGATATTCTAGGTGGTGCAGCTAATGTTGAGGCTGATCATGAATATGCATTTACACCTTCAGTAGAATATTTCTTTAATGATAATATCTCTGCAGAATTATTGTTGGCTACGCCAATTAGCCACGATGTGTTAGTGAATGGTGATTCTGCTGTTAAGATTAAGCATTTACCACCAACATTGACTGCTAAATATAATTTTAAAAATTCAACCCGTTTCACACCATACATTGGTGTCGGTGGTACTGCATTTGTTGCATGGGATGAAAAATCTGATTTAGGTAAAGTTAAGGTAAAAGAAGACTTTGGTTTTGCAGGTCAAATCGGTTTTAACTTCCAGCCAGCCGATGCAAAAAACTGGGGCGTATTCTTTGATGCACGTTATGCACAATTAAGCCCAGAAGTTGAAATCGAAGGTTTAAAACCATTTGATCTAGACATCGACCCAATGGTGTACACCATCGGTTATAGCTACAAATTCTAATCATAAAAAGTAGCTCTTTATAATAATAAAAATCAGCGCAACCCCATCTTTTTGATGGGGTTTTTTATTGCAAAAAATAACAAATGTATCGAATGAAAAAATTGAGTGCATGTGCCATGTTCATTTACAGTCTGAAAGATAAAGTAAAGAACGATAAAGAAGGAATTAATTCATGTTGATAAAATACGGTTGGCCTATATGTGTTGGTTTAATGCTGAGTGTCGCGGGGCATGCGGCGAGTTTTTCTTGTGAGAAAGCCAGAACACCAACAGAACATGCCATTTGTGAACATCGTGCGGTCAATGATGCCGATGTGAAAATGGCCACCACCTATCGTATCGTCAGCCGTTTGGTCGCTATGGGGACGCGCTCACAAATTCGTGATGAACAATTTCGCTGGTTAGAGTTGCGTGATCGTTGTGGCGCTTCCGTCGATTGTTTAACCCAAGTGTATAATTTGCGTCAGCAGAAATTGGAGGATCATTTAAATCAGGTTTATCAACGTGCACCTTTTTAAATTTTTCTAGGTTTAGGCTTGAAAAATCAGGCAATCACTCCAATTCATTAACACATCCAACAATAACCATGTTTATGAATTTAAGGAGTGATGAATGAGCGAGCAAAGCCAAAAACACAGTTTCCAAGCCGAAGTGGCGCAGTTATTACATTTGGTGACCCATTCTCTTTATTCCAACCCTGAAATTTTCTTGCGTGAACTGATTTCTAACGCATCAGATGCCTGCGACAAATTACGTTTTGAGGGTATCAATCATCCTGAATATTATGAAAATGATCCTGATTTACGTGTGCGTATTCGTTTAGATCAAGATCAAAAAACCATAACCATTTCAGATAACGGCATTGGTTTAAGCCAACAGGAAGCGATTGAACATTTGGGTACCATTGCCAAATCGGGCACCAAAGATTTTATGTCGAAATTGACAGGCGATCAAAAAGCCGATGCGCAATTGATTGGTCAATTTGGTGTGGGTTTTTATTCAGGTTTTATCGTGGCGGATAAAATTACTGTGGAATCACGCCGTGCAGGATTGGCTGCAGATGAAGCCGTGCGTTGGAGCAGTGCGGGTACTGGCGAGTTTGATGTCGAGCAAATTCACAAAGCAGAACGGGGTACCGATATTATTCTGCACTTGCGTGAAGATGCACTGGATTATTTAGAAAGCTACAAAGTTAAGCAGATCATCAATAAATACTCTGATCACATCAGTTTGCCAATTCAAATGCAGAAAGAAGTATGGCAGCAAGAAGAAGCAGCTGAAGGTGAAACGCCGAAAGCAGGTCAGTATGTGAAAACTGATGAATGGGAAGCAATTAACTCGGCCAGTGCGTTGTGGACGCGCAATAAAAACGAAATTAGTGAAGAACAGTACATCGAATTTTATAAAAACCTCAGTCATGATTTTGACGCACCATTGGCATGGGCGCATAACCGCGTTGAAGGCAGTACTGAATACACCCAGTTGTTGTATGTGCCAAGTAAAGCACCGCACAACATTTTTACTCGTGAAGCCAAAGCGGGGATTAAATTGTATGTGAAGCGCGTATTTATTATGGATGAGGCAGAGAACCTGATCCCGAACTATCTACGTTTTGTACAAGGTGTGGTGGATAGCGCCGATTTGCCATTGAACGTGAGCCGTGAGTTATTGCAAGAAAGCCGTGATGTTAAAACCATCCGCGAAGGCAATACCCGTCGTGTGTTGACCATGTTGGACAATTTAGCCAAGTCTGAAGATGAAAAAGACCAAGAAAAATTTAAGCAATTCTATCAAGAATTTGGTTCAGTCTTAAAAGAAGGCTTAGGCGAAGACTTTGGCAACCGTGAACGTATCCTGAAATTATTACGCTATGCCACTTCAAGCAATGATGACATCAGTACCTCATTGGCGGACTATAAAGCGCGAATGAAAGAAGGTCAGAAAGCCATTTACTACGTTACGGCAGACAACTTGAACGCAGCAAAGCATTCTCCACAGTTGGAGTTGTTTAAGAAAAAAGGCATTGAAGTGTTGTTGATGGCAGAACGCGTAGACGAGTGGGCGATGAACTTTGTGCAGGAGTTTGATGGCACGCCAATGCAAAACGTATCTAAAGGTGCGGTTGATTTAGGCGATCTACAAGATGCTGAAGAGAAGAAAGCTTTAGACGCGGCTGCAGAACAATTTAAACCTGTGGTTGAGCAATTGTCTGCATCTTTAAGCGGTAAAACCAAAGAAGTGCGTGTGACTACACGTTTGGTTGATTCTCCTGCTTGTTTGGTAACAGGTGAAGGTGAACTGTCACCACAATTGATTCGTATGTTGAAGGACGCAGGGCAAGCTGTACCTGATATGAAGCCAATTTTGGAAATCAACCCAGAGCATCCTTTGGTGAAAAAATTACAGGATTCCAATCAATTTGATGATTTGGCGCATGTGATTTTTGATCAAGCTGTTATTGCTGAAGGTGGCTTGCCTGAAGACCCAGCGGAATATGTGAAACGTATTAATAGCTTACTGTTAAAGTAAGTCTGCTTTCGCATGAACATGATCGATGATGCGTTGTACAAATAATGCATCGTCATCTTGCAAGATCATCTTGCAAAAAAACCAAGTCCTGTTCGCAAGACTTGGTTTTTTAATTTGGCTTGATTGTAGATGTTACCTGTTTAGAAAATGGCTTCTAAACGCACTAAAGCACCGAGATAATGATTACGATCTGCGCGATCATCATTTAAATAATTGACATCGCCCTGAATAAAGAACCATTCACGTAAAAATGGTTGACGCCAAGAGACAAATGGCCCCCAACGATTTAAACGTAAGTCATCATCGTGATAATAACCGCCTGTATAAATGCCATAGTTAAAGCGGTTGCCTGCAAAGAATTGATGTTGTCTAAAGGTGTAGTTGTCCCAAACCAAATCATCATCTTGTTCATCGGCATAGGTCAGGCTAAATTGATTGGACAAGAAAGCCTGATTGGGGCGTGCGTGCGTGAGCTCCAAGTTGGTTCTGAGATAATTTTCACTGTCGATGCCATAACGATAAATTTGTTCGGCATGAAAAGAGAAATCATTTTCCAAAGTCCAGTCTTTAGAGGCTTTTAAACGCAGATAAATATCATCGCCAGAACGTACCCCTAAATCGACATCTGTTTCAAAAGGTAGACGCTCGGCAAAGTTCGACCAACGTAATGCCAGAGAACTGTTGTCTTCACGGCTACGTTTGCTGTCTACAGTTTTGTCTGCATCATGCGCTGGGTTTTCGTTGGTAATGGCGACGTTATTTTGCAATTCGTTATCGAGCGAGTCATCACCAAAGACCACACTGAGTTTATTTTCAAGCGTAGGCAGTTTGATTTTCCCGCGAATACGAGGTTTGACTTCATATTCATTATGCTTATCCCAACTGCTATCGACCAAAACCCGCAAAGTGGCTGAGGCAGGCTGTTCAGGACTTGGTTCACCAAACCAGTTATCCAGTTTATGTGCTGTTTTATCTGCCCAGTTGCGAATATTTTTTTGACGTTGATCGAACCAAGTTAAATGTTCCGTTTCTGCGGTGGCAGGTACAATGGGTTCATTGGATTGTTCGGGTAACACCGTCGGTGTAGCATCAATCCAACGTGGAATCGTGTAATAAAAACTGCTTTTATCTACTGCACTTGGCGGAGCGACAGGCAATTCATAAGGTGGCAGTGACGTATGGGCTTGATCCACTGCTTGAGTTGATTCTTGTGCAAAAGTGATGCCTACGACCCCACTTAAGAGACAGCTTAATATAAAAGGCGATGTGTGCTTTATTCTTGACATTATTTACTGATCTTTAAGCCATTTTTGTTAGTGTTGAAAATCTATGAGATAAAAGCAAGACTTGGCTACAAAATCATAATATAAACGGCAGTTTTTAGGCAGAAACCTCTTTTTCTTGATACATTTGAAGTGCTTGGCATAACTGCAAAGCATCAATCGGTTGCTGTAATTGGGAGATGACTTTTTGAATCATTTGCCAACTAATACCTTGTTGTCGATCTAATAAAATGTGCGGTATAGCTTGTTCAGTACGGGACAGTTGTAAGCGCTTTTGACCATGAATCACACGAATTTTTTGTCGTTCTTTCAGTAAAATCAAAGGGGTATGACTCTGTGCTTCACTTTCTTCAAACTGAATAAACTTAGTAGTTTGAATGTGCTGTATCGGAATGAAAGGAAAATAATGCTCTTGCTGCCACACGATTTGAGCATCATGACTATAGCATTGAAAAAGCTGATCGAAATCAAATAAATGTTCTTGTAATTTTTCCCAAGAAATTTCACGTATTGCTGCAATTTCATGTTCAAACTGTTGGCAAAAGTTTTGAGTCAAACGAATCGCTTGCATTTGATCTAATGCGCCAAGCAGTACCACATATTTAATAAAGCGTCCTTGCGTATTGGTTTGTTCTGCCAAATATACCGCACGCGCCAACACCTGTTGCTGATCTTCTTCGGGATCAGACAAATGCACCAATACATCGGCATATTGCGTGACTTCTGGCGCTTCAGGCAAAAAGACCCGATACAACTGTGCTGACTCATTTTGGCTAAGATTGAGCGCAGAAATGGGGCAACTATATTGGCTTAACAATAGATTATAAGCTGGGTTGACGCTTGGTTTTTGCGTGCCAGCCGTCATCTGGGCAGTATCTATTGTCGTTGCATCAGGCTGAGTTATATCCAATGTTGCATTGGAAATGATCGTTTGGTCTGCTGTCGGTTCAATTGTAAGTTCATCTTTAGCCACGTCCAAAACTTGAGTATCAGACGAGGCAACTTCTTCTGTAGCGATGTGGTCTCTAATAAAGTCAAATTGAATTGGCGGATCTGCAGCTTTATTTTCTTCTGGGTCTACAGTGGCAAAAATTGGTTGAGTTTGTGCTGCTTCTATCGTTACAGTTTGAGCAGCTTCTAGCACAGCAGCTTGCTTGAGTTCTGCATCGGTTTGAAGGCAGTGATATTGTTGCTGCTGTTCCAACATCCAGCGATAGACCTGCTCTAAATCTTGAAACTCACTTAGTAAAGCAGTGCGGTCAGCAGCAGGAATTAACCAAATTTGCCAACCTGCTCTCGGTTGATACAAAATCGCCCAACCTGCTTCAGGCTGTTGATAAAGTACTGTTTCAAGTGCTTCAAGTTGTGTAAATACGCCACGAAAAGATTGTGCATATAAACTTTGTTCTGCAAAAGTTACCGCAGTTTGAATTGGATTTTGTGAGGCTTTAAATGTGAGCAACTGTTTTTGAAAAATCGGTTTATCGCACAGCATAAAAATTTCTTTAATGCGTGCTTTGGCTTTGGCTGTTTCATACAGACTGAGTCTTTTATGCGTTAAAGCATCAATCAAGTCGTGTAATTCTTTAATCAACAGTGATTTTTCTAGTGTATTCATTGATGCATACTTAAATATGTTGTTGTGCTTTTTCCAAATAATCTGCCAAGACAATATTCAGAGCCAATTCAATCAATTTATATTCTGCCGATTGTGGTTGAGGATAGTGTTTGGCTAATTCTATTAAATGGTTGACCTCAATCGCTTGAGGTGGAATTTTTCTTTGTATAAGTGCTTGAAGTTGTTGCATAGGCATCTGCTATAGCAATGAAAAAAAATCACTTTAATTATATGGATTTAATTAAAAAATACATGCTAAAAATTGTCAGCTTTTGTGCTTTTTTAGACATTATTGACAAAAAATGCGCTTTTTATATGAAAAATAATCAAAAAAATTTAAATCGCAGTGCCAAAAAAGTATTAGCAATTGGGTAGAACACAGTTTTTAGATGTTGCATGGACGATTTAAAGCAAATTTAGCATTAGAAAAACAAACAGCAGCCTGCTTTAGACTGCTGTTTGGGGAGAGAAATGGGAGAGATTAATACAGCTAAAATTAGTGGATAAAACGCGTAACTTAAGCTGCCTTTTGCGAAGTTGGTTCATTTACAACAGCTTCAGATGCAGCCGATTCTGTATTCACTTTTTGAGTTGGAAAATCAGGTACATGCACAATTTGAGCAGATACATTTGCAGCAATTGCTAAAAGTGAAACCATCAAAACAGATTTAAACATATTCATGGGAATATCCATCCAAAGTGTTAATGTCTAGGCAGAAGAATAGACATCGTAGGGAGATCAAACGAAATAAAAAATTCACATGAATCATAACAAAGTTTAAAATTTACAAAATGATCATTTCGGCAATTATTTTAAAAATAGCAATATAAAACAATATATTAGAGTTTTAGCTCTAGTTTTTTGTGTAGGCTTAAATGGTTGAGATGTCTGCAAAATTTGTATTTAGATAAGTCTGAAATGCGGGTGAATGGTGACAGTTTTTGACAGTGTGAAATCATGTAATGTTTTGGCTGTGATTGGTTAAACAGTCTAAAAATGCGGTTTTTTTAATCTATGATGGAATTCCAATAACGATAAAGGACAGTGAGAAAATCATGGCAATTGCAAAAGTAGTTGAAGTTAATTCAAGCAGTACAAAAAGTTTTGAAGACGCGATTCAGACTGGAATCGCTAAAGTGACAGAAACAATTAAAAATGTCCAAGGGGCGTGGATTAACGAACAAAAAGTGGTGGTTAAAGACAATCAAATCACGGAGTATCGGGTCAATTTAAAAATCAGCTTCTTGGTTGAATAACACCTCGCTTCATTAACGAAGCATAGTAAGATGACAACTAACCGAAGCATGGTTGCGGGGCAAAGCTGGAACTTTGACCCATTTTAAAAGCACAAAAAAATCCCGTAATGGGATTTTTTTGTGCGTCTAATCAGCCGGAAGAACACTATTCAGCCTTGTCTGTATTTCAATCTTAAGCTTTAGGTTCAGACACATCGCATTGTTCTGCATCGCAGCTTGCTGCATCTTCAAGCTCTAGCTCGCTTGCTGTTTCAAGGGCTTTTTGCAGAACTTGCACAAAGACTTCACGTGGCTGTGCACCTGCTAAAGCAATACGCTGATCAAATACGAAGAACGGTACGCCAGTGACGTTTAATTGTTCACGTGCAACTTCTTGGTCAAATTTTACAAAGTCGGCATATTCGTCAGAATCTAGAACATCATCCACTTCTACAGGATTCAGCCCAATACGTGATGCAACATCTTCTAGTGTTTCACGCTCGCCAATTGCCAAACCTTGAGTCATATAGCTATAGAAAAAAGCCTCTTTGGCTTCGCTGCCCAAGCCTTTGCTTTGCGCTAAATGCACCAAGCGATGGGCATTAAAGGTATTGCCAGAGTTGGCATTTTCCCATTGAAAGTCAATGCCTTCAGCTTTTGCCATTTCGGCAATATTACGCTGCATGTCTTCTACTTCGGCAAGGCTGCGCCCATATTTTTGTGCCAAACGCTCTGAATTGGACACTTCCTGACGCGGTGGCGCATCTGGATCAAGTTCAAAGCTGTGCCAATGCACTTCTAATTCTACACCTGCTTCTTCAGCAGCAGCCTCTAAACGTTTTTTGCCGATATAGCAAAACGGGCAAACAATATCTGACCAAATATCAACGCGCATGAACAATCTCAAATTCTGTTTTTTACTAAGATGGGGATGTTACATAAAATTTAAAGCATAAAGCGATGCTAAACTTATTTTTGAGCATCTGATCAAATAGCGTCATGGATACAGAATCATATAAAGGCATAAATGAATTGATTTATTTCACTATATTCTAATGGCTGCATTAGAAAATAAGCATAAAATGCTATACAAATGTGACAGGCTTCACGCTAAGATATTGCAAATACTAAAAAATAAGAGGGCACGCATGCGGCGTATAGTGCTAATTATAGGATGTGCAACGCTGCTGATTTTTGGCGGGATGTTTTATCAATATCAACAGCAGCAAAAACAAGTCACTCAATTGCATGCTTATCAAAATGTGATTTATGAAAAAGCCGAACAAATTTTTGTACAGGCACAGGATTGGTCTAAGCCGATTCAAATTGACTTAAAAGATAATCGTTTAGATGGCGACTATCAAATTATGGCGAGTTTTGTCTTGAGTCACATGGTGCAAAGTGCCGAAGCGCGCAATAGCTATTTACGTGAATTAAAAGCCTTGAATTGGGATCAGTTTTTAGATCCTCAACGACTTGCTGCAGATAAAAAACAAGACTATGCTGATACCGAAGCCATGTTGGTGCAAGTACGTGCCATGGTAGAGCTGTATCAGGAACATTTAGAACAGCATGAAGCGATGGCTTTGGAGCAGATTGAGAATCTTGAAATCAATCATAATTTGCGCCGTCATTTAGCAGAATCTTTGCTAGAAAGCCGCCATAATGACCAAGGACACGCATTATTTGAATTGGAAAAGAAAAATTTGGGTAAGGCGTATGTGTTGTTTGCAATTTTAAAAAACAATAAATGGGAGCTCAAAAACAATACCTTCATGTTCTATGAAGATGCAGCCTTGAAAGAATTTAATGCGGTATATCAAGAGATGGTGCAGCTCAATACGCAAATGCAAGAGATCACTCAGCAGCATCAGCGGGCACTGGAAAGCAAGTTGTAAGGTCTGGCAAATCCTTACATCAAATTGTCAAAAGAATGTCATCTGCCGTTCAAATCTCTTGCCTAAACTGTGCCTGTTGATTTAATTGCTCAGCTAGGCAGGTCCAATATGAACAGCATTCAAGTCTTTGATGATATTCAACAACTGTATTTGCAATTCTTAGAAAATAAAAACTACCCGAAACTCGAAAATTTAAATAATTGGGGCAAGAACCGTTACTTCTTTAATCAGCACTTTCGTTTGGTTGAAGATTGGCATCAGACTGAACAAATTGTGATTGAATTTAATCAACAATATTATTGCTTGGATACAGGCAGCGCCCCAGACTTTATGGATAAAGAACGCTATATGACATGGTTGATGGGGGAGTTGTTGGTTTAAGCCGTGCAGGTAAATCACAACTGATCAGCCATCTAGTCTTCAAGATAACAATGCAAAAGAATAAAATTTAAAAATTAGAACAGCTCAAAACAACAAAATAAAAAATCCCCGCATGATGCGAGGATTTTTTTATTACGAAGACTTTTTACACACGCTCAATAATTGTCGCGATACCTTGACCAAGACCGATACACATGGTCGCAAGACCAATTTGCGTGTCTTGTTGTTCCATCACGTTCAACAACGTGGTGGTGATACGCGCACCTGAACAACCCAATGGGTGACCGAGTGCAATTGCACCACCGTTCAAGTTCACACGATCTTGCTGATCATAAATGCCTAAGCCTTTTAGAACAGATAGACCTTGTGCAGCAAACGCTTCGTTTAATTCAAAGGTTTGAATGTCTGCAATTGACAAGCCCGCACGTTTAAGTGCTTTTTGCGTTGCAGGTACTGGGCCATAACCCATGATTGCTGCATCACAGCCTGCAACGGCCATAGAGCGAATCACCGCACGTGGTTTCAAACCTAATGCTTGTGCACGTTCAGCAGACATAAGCAACATAGCAGAAGCACCATCAGACAATGCTGAAGATGTCGCCGCAGTTACGGTACCGCCTTTCGGATCAAATACAGGACGTAAAGCTTGGAATGCTTCAAGGTTAGCATCTGGACGAATCACTTCGTCGATGTCGCATAGTTGTTTAAAGCCGTTTGCATCATGACCTTCAATGCCAATGATTTCGTTTTTAAAACGGCCTTCTTGCGTTGCAGCCCATGCACGACGGTGTGATTCCACACCAAAGGCATCTTGCTCTTCACGAGAAATACCGTTCATGCGACCCAACATTTCAGCAGTTAAGCCCATCATGTTTGAGGCTTTGGCATAGTGCTTCGATGCAGCAGGGTTGATGTCGATACCGTGCATCATGCCCACGTGGCCCATGTGCTCTACACCACCAATGATGAAAATATCACCCTGATTGGTTGCAATTTGTGCCGCAGCGGTGTGGATCGCTTGCATTGAAGAACCACACAGACGGTTTACAGTTTGACCCGCTACTGTTTTTGGAAGATCAGCCAATAAAGCAATATTACGACCAATGTTCATACCTTGTTCTAGGGTTTGGTTAACACAGCCCCAGATCACATCTTCAACTTCGTTGACATCAAACTGGTTACGAGCAACTAAAGCACGAACCAATTCAGCCGATAGACTGTCAGCACGTACATTGCGGAACATACCGTTTTTGGTTTTACCCATTGCAGAACGTACGCCATCAACGATGACAACGTCACGTGGATTTAAAGTAGCCATTCACGTTGCTCCTTAACCGTAGAATTTTTTGTTGTTAGCAGCCATGTCACGCAACATTTGTGGCGCTTCGTAAGCTTTTCCTAAGTGTGCATATTTGTCGCAAAGCGCAACGTATTCAGCAACACCTGTTTGGTCGATATAACGGCATGGGCCACCACGGAATGGAGGGAAACCTACACCCATAATCATCGCCATATCTGCTTCAGATGGTGTCGCCACGATGTTGTCTTCTAAGCAACGTACTGTTTCATTACAGAAAGCCAACATCATACGGTCAATGATTTCTTGTGCATCAAATTCGCGCTTTTCAGATGTTGCGACAGATGCTACAAGCTCATACGCAGTTGGGTCGACCACTTTGGCTTTCTTGCCTTTACGATCCAATTCATATTTGTAGAAACCTACGTCATTCTTTTGACCAAGACGTTTGTTTTCGTACATGACTTGGATTGAGCCTTTATAGTCTGGCTTCATGCGGTCTGGGAAACCTTCTGCCATGACTTCTGCACCGTGAACGCCCGTGTCGATACCAACAACGTCCATCAGGTAAGCAGGGCCCATTGGCCAGCCGAATTTTTCCATGACTTTGTCAACTTGCTGGAAGTCTGCGCCATCTTTAAGTAACAAGTCGAATGCACCAAAGTAAGGGAACAATACGCGGTTCACCAAGAAGCCTGGGCAGTCATTCACTACGATTGGTGTTTTACCCATTTTCTGAGCAAGCACCACAGTAGTCGCAATCGCTTCAGGTGAAGTTTTTTCACCACGAATCACTTCTACCAATGGCATCATGTGCACTGGGTTAAAGAAGTGCATGCCGACAAAGTTTTCTGGACGTTGTAGGTTTTCTGCCAAACGTGTAATCGAAATGGTTGATGTGTTTGACGCGATAATGGTGTTTTCACGTACTGATTTTTCAGTTTCAGCCAACACAATGCCTTTGACTTTCGGATTTTCAGTCACGGCTTCAATCACGATATCTACTTCTTTAAACTCGTCATAGCTTAAAGTTGGGCGGATACGTGCCAAAGTTTCACCCATTTTGGCAGGTGTCATTTTTTTACGTTCAACTTGCTTGGTCAGCAATTTGTTTGCTTCAGACATCCCCAATGCCAATTGTGGATTGCCAATGTCTTTCATGATAATTGGTGTGCCTTTGCTTGCCGCTTGGTAAGCAATACCACCACCCATGATACCCGCGCCGAGTACAGCCGCTTGGTTAACAGGATGCGCACCTTTTTCATATTTTTTCGAGGTCTTCTTCACCACTTGGTCGTTGATGAACAAGCCAATCAACGCGCCTGCTTGTGGCGTTACCGCAGCTTTAGCAAAGCCTTCCGCTTCCGCTTTGAGTGCGTCATTACGTGGCAAGCTTGCACCTGCTTGTAAAGAATCAAGCATGAGTTTTGGTGCAGGGTATTGTGCAGGATTCGCTTTGGCTAATACCGCACCTTTTGCAGTGTTGAACGCCATCATTTGTTCAAGTGGGTTCAATTTCACTGGGTCTAATTTTTCTTGGCGTTTTGCTTTCCAGTCCAAACGACCTGCAATGGCTTGTTTAACCAAATCAAGCGCAGCCGCTTGTAATTGATCTGCAGCAACTACAGCATCTACAGCACCGTCTTTAAGTGCAGCATCAGGACGTTTAGGGTTGGCCATTGCCATCCATTCAACCGCATTGTCGATACCAATAACGCGGCTTAAACGAACCGTACCACCAAAGCCTGGGAAAATACCGAGTTTGATTTCTGGTAAGCCCACTTGTGCTTGGTCTGACATGACACGGTAGTCACATACCAAACACATTTCAAAGCCACCGCCCAATGCCATACCATTGATTGCAGCAACTTTAGGAATTTCTAAATCTTCAAAAGCATTGAAGATGTCGTGAACAGGCAATGCCCAATCCACAATAGCTTGTTCGCCTTGAGCGAAGTTTGCGCCAAATTCGGTGATGTCTGCACCCACGATAAAGGTTGATTTTGCAGAAGTGACGATTAAACCTTTCACTTCATTGTTTGCTTTAACAGCCTCAATCGCAGCTTTAAAGTCTTCAATCGTTGCACGGTTAAATTTGTTGACCGACTCACCTTGTAAGTCAAAGCGGAATTCTGCAATTCCGTCCGAAAGCATTTGGACGGTAATGGCATTGCCAGCGTGGATCATGCCTGATCTCCTTTATTTTGGAGGACTTCTAAGTTGATGTTATGAAGCGTGTGCGATAGTCCTGCACACATATATGCCTCGCTAATCTTACGATAACTATATCGAAAAAAAATATAGCAAGTTGTATCAAGCCGTGACGCAAGGGTCATGATTTTTCTCATAGCACGGAATTGCTTTTTGACCCGATCTTAAAATCCTATGTTTAAAGCAAGATGAAAGTGATTGTTTTCTCTTTTATTTTTAATCAGGTTGTATTGTGTTTTTGATTTAGAAAAGCTTGATAAATAGATGTTATCAGTGGGTTGTTGTGGGCAGAAAAGTCAATCCCTTGTTTTGATTATAAGTTTTAAAGCATGAAGTCGGTAGATATGGGTAGTTTAGGCAGTGACTTGCAATGTGGTCTTTTATTTTTTGCTTAGCTCTACAGGCATTGGAAATGTAAGTCAGCAAGTTAAAGAAATAAACGAGCCTAAAAAGAATTATGGAATGAGATTTGGTAGGTAACAATCAAATTACATTTATTAAAGGAAATGTTAAATAAAAACTTTAATATTTAATGAGCAAAATTAAATAAGTGATAAAAAATGAAAAAACTATTCGCATTGAGTTTACTAGTATCATCGACATCCGTCTTAGCAGCTTTGCCTCCGTTTACATCCCAAAATCTAGAAGGATACAAGGGCATTCAAAGAGATAGTATGTCTCGCTTGAGGGTTAATCTAACAGTTTCTAGTAATAATGATGCTGGGGAGATTAATATTTCTAATTTCACTTTGTGTTCAGCAACTGCTTGTTGGAAAGCCGATGTTAATAAGTATGTACCTGTTGTAAATAGTAGTACCACGAGAGGGCAACTAGTCGCAGACGTATTAATTCCAAATAATGAACAAATTAGAGAAGTTTTCTTTGAACCGACTACAGGTAAACAATCAATTGAAGGGAATTTAAAGTTTAAAGAAACTGTAAAAATTGATCCTGAATATCAAGGACAGAACTTATATATTGTTTTAGATAAAACCAGTAAAGGAAATGGTGTATTGCGCTACTTTCCAGTAGCCAGTACTGCGTTACCTTTTAACCCTGAACTAAAATATTATCTAATTGATCCAAAGTTTAATCAGTCGATTAATCTGAATAGTAAAAGTACGATTACTTTTCCATCTAAATTCTTGGCTCAACCTCAACTATTTACTATTGCTGAGCATAACGTAGGTAAGAAATTTCCAATGCTTGATATATATCCTTATATCAAGGGAAGGAATAACCTTAAGATTAAGTTAGCCGAAGTAGATAAAGGTGCTAATACTAAAACAGGAAATCGGATAATAAAATTATTAAATTTTTCGGAGATAACTTCTACTGAAACTCGTTTAATTGAGGGATCTGATACTCCCAGTAGTGCCGCGCAATAAGTCTCTATGGCTGCGGCTGCTGCAACTTGTGCATCTACAATAGGCTCTAATTTAGCGAGTTATCGAAGCCTTGCGACAAGTACAGGGGTAGTAAAGATTTCAGCATGTGAACATATAGCCCCTAATATTTATACCGCTTTTATTAATTCAAAAGATAGTCGTATTAAGTATGACTTACCTGTATCTGTGGCTACTGAGTGCGTTTAAAAGCATCACAACGCCTTTCGGGGCGTTTTTTATGACATTTTTGAGAAATTTCAGCAACGTGCTTTAATTCCCGCCTACTTTTATGTATAGAATGAAGCAAATAGGGGAATTTTTATGCAAACGTTTCGTTCTAAAAAAGATTGGTGGGTTTTGGCTTTTGTGATTTGTATGTCTGGTCTATTGATTCAGTTATTGCTGACCATGTACGCCAAAGGCACGATGCCAGCATTTCCTGTGCACACAGGGGTGTATTTCATTACCATTTTTGTGTTGTGGTGGCCTGTGTTCAATACGCGCTATCAGGTCGATGCAGAACGCTTGCAGATCCGTTGCATGTTTTTAAAATGGGATATTCCGCGCGACAGTATTCAAAAAATATCTAAAACCAATAATTCGGTAGCGTCACCTGCTTTGTCGCTGAAGCGTTTAAAAATTGATTATCTTCAAGCGGGGCAGCCAAAATTTGTATTGGTTTCACCTAAAGATCAGACCAAATTTAGTCAAGCCTTGGGAATGGAAATTACCGACTAATCCCTAGGGTCTGTTGACATTTCATAAATGGCTTGCGCTGTAGGCTAAAACTGAGCAGATCAGGCATGAAACGCAGGGAATAGCGAGACTATTGCCAAGTTTCATAACGCAATCTGAGAAAGTTTTAGCCACAGCCTGAGCAAAAACAAGCACTGCTTTGTTTGCAGCGCAAGGCGCAGCGAAGGACGAGCATATTTTTTGCTGCTATTGCGTTATGAGTCAGTCATTTAGAATGACTAAATTTCCTGCCTCATGCCTTATATCAGCTAAAAAATATGCATCGTCGCAAACATAGACGAATTGTCAACAGACCCTAGGCTTTTAAAGCAAAAAATAAGCATCAAAACTTTGAGGATGAGCAGAGCGGCATTCTCAAGATTCACGCAGCATAAGTCGCGGGCTTATTCTATTTTGAGGTGCAATTGATTTGCACTGCAATCTACACATATTTCCGATTTTTCAGGATACTTTAAAAAATATAAAGCTAAAATGGGTTCAAGTTCAGTACGAATTTTACGCCCCAAATGCCGCGCGCCGTAACGAATATCATGCCCCTGATAAAAATAGGCTTTAGCTGCTGCAGTGAGTTCGACTTGGCGCTGTTGATGCTGCAGGCGATGGTTTAACTTTTCCAATTCAATTTCAACCAATTGCGGCAGGGCATCAGCAGATACCGCTTGATAATGCAAACTACGGTCAATCCGATTTAAAAATTCAGGGTCAAATTTACGCTGCATGACTTTTTCAATGATCCGTTGTGTGGGCATGCGTTTTAAGCACAGTTGTTGTACTTTTTGCGGCAACAGATTCAATTTATCTAAGTATTGTTGTGCGGCTTGAGCCCCCACATTGCTGGTCATAAAAATCATGCAATTGCGAAAGTCGATGGTTTTGGTGCCTGCAGTCAGGGTCAGTTTGCCTGTATCTAGCACATTCATTAAGCCACGTATCACTTCGCTTGAGGCTTTTTCCAGTTCATCAAACAGCATAATGCCTGGGCGGGTGTGCGAACCTGCAATCGCAGTTTCATCAAATAAACTATGGCCTTCTTTAGAGCCGACATAGCCAGGAGGCGCGCCTGTGAGTGCAGCCGCATAGTGTTCCTGCGCCAAGGTATTCATATCAATGCGGCAGAAGGCATCGGGGCGACCATAAATGGCTTCGGCAATCAGGCGCACCGTTTCGGTCTTGCCAACACCTGTCGGGCCAAGCATTAAAGTCACTGAAAGTGGTCGCTCTGTGCTGGAGAAATCGGCCTTGACCACATACAGCATTTTTTCGATTTTATTCAGCGCTGCATCTTGTCCAATAATCCGTTGACGTAACAATTGCATGACTTGTGTAGGTTCAAAATGAAAGCGCGGCTTGCCAATCAAACGGTCTTTGGCGGATACATACTGATGTGTACTGATCGGCTGGGACGTTGCGGATTGAATGGTCGGTATGCCGTGTGGTGCGGTCGTCATCCTGCACTTTCCTTCTGCTGACAAGATGCCTGAGCATAGCAAATCTTGTGTTGCCGACTGATCGTTTTTAGCACTGAGCTGATCGTTTTAGTGGATAGATCATGCGCTATGCCACAGGATAAAGCTTGAAAAAATCAGATAAAGCAGCACATCATGTAAAGAATGTAGCAAGAATAGGATGACTCGTGAACCCAAACGCAGGTGAGCATATCGAGAAAATTTTGGCAAATATGACCCAATTGCCAGGGGTTTACCGTATGTTGGGTAAAGACGGGGAGTTGTTATATGTCGGCAAAGCCAAAAATTTAAAAAACCGAGTGTCGAGTTATTTTGTCAAAACCATCGAGCATCCTAAAACGCAGGCTTTAGTGGCGCGTATTTATGATATTGAAACTTTGGTGGTGCGTTCCGAAACTGAAGCGTTATTGCTTGAACAAAATCTGATTAAGCTGCATCGTCCACCGTACAATATTATGCTGCGCGATGATAAGTCCTATGTTTATATTTTTGTGTCGGCAGATCAGCCTTATCCGCGTATTGCCAGTGGACGCGGCAAAGGCAAGCATCAGATAGGCAAGTTTTTTGGGCCTTATCCGAGTGCGTACAATGCCCGCGATACTTTGGTGGTGTTACAAAAACTGTTTAATGTGCGGCAGTGTGAAAACAGTTATTTTGCTCAACGGCAGCGTCCGTGTTTGCAATATCAGATCAAACGCTGTTCGGCACCGTGTGTAGGATTGATTTCGCCCGAAGAATATAAAGAAGATGTTAATAATTCGATTCGATTTTTACAGGGCGATAGTAAAGAACTGAATCAGCAATTGATTGCCAAAATGGAAGCTGCAGCCGAAGCGTTGGAATTTGAAAAAGCAGTCTTTTACCGTGACCGTATGGCTTTGTTGCGTGATGTGCAGGCACAGCAAGCCATTTATAAACTCAAAGGCGAAGCCGATATTATCGCAATTGCTTATCAGGCAGGTGTGACCTGTGTGCAAATTATGCATGTGCGCAATGGCAAAATGCTGGGCGGTAAAAGCTATTTTCCTGATATGTTGGGCGATGATTTGGGGCAAATGTTGGCCGATTTTATTGCCAACTTTTACTTTCAGGTGGCCGATGAAATTCCAGCGGAATTGATTGTTAATGTGGAAGTGGCAGATTGCAAAGAGTTGGAACAAGCCTTACAGCAACACTTCGATAAAAAAATTCAAATTAAACATAAAGTGCGTGAAACCCGTGCCGAGTGGCAAGAATTGGCACAAATGAATGTGCAGCATGCCATTAAAGGTAAACTCGCCAATCACTTTGAATTAAATGAGCGTTTTCATCAGTTAGAGCAAGTGGTTGGACGCCCGATTGATCGGATTGAATGTTTTGATATTTCGCACACTATGGGCGAAGACACTGTGGCATCTTGCGTGGTATTTGACAGTGGTGGTATTCGCAAACGTGATTATCGACAATTTTCAATTCAGGATATTCAGGCTGGAGATGACTATGCTGCCATGCGCCAAGCTTTAACGCGCCGTTATAAAAAAGCCATGCTGCCCGATTTATTGCTGATTGATGGCGGTAAAGGGCAGTTGAATATGGCGATGGAGGTCATGCAGGAGTTAGGATTGGATGCCTTTATGATTGGGGTGTCCAAAGGCGAAGGACGCAAACCTGGTCTAGAAACGCTACATTTTACCGATGGCAGCAAAATTCAGCTGCCTGAAGATCATAAGGCGCTGCATTTGATTCAGCAGGTACGTGATGAAGCACACCGATTTGCAATTACCAAGCACCGTGCCAAGCGCGATAAAAAACGTGGCTCATCAATACTTGAAGTGATTCCGGGCTTAGGGCCAAAACGTCGTCGTGATTTACTCACCCATTTTGGTGGCATACAAGGTGTCCTGAAAGCTTCTGAAAAAGAGTTGACTTTAGTACCTGGACTGGGTGAAGTAATGGCGCGTACGATTTATAAAGTGCTGCATGAATGACTAAATTTCCTGCCTCATGCCTTATATTAGCTAAAAATCTTGCGAGATATATCTCTCACGTCGCAAACATAGACGAATTGTCAACAGACCCTATTTACTGCATAAAAAGCAGTATTTTCTACAAAGGTAAATAGCAAAAAAGTGCATTGACTCTGTCGTCATTGAACATTCACATCAGATCGAAACCCTGTAATATCAACCACAACATTGTTTAAGGAAAAGCTATGTCGTTGCTACAGACCTATCAAGCCATTGCCGAGCAAGAATGGATAGACATCCCGCTTGGGTGGTTACAGGGGCGCACTATTTATGGTGGATTGGTGGCAGGTTTGATGATGCAAAAAGCCCAGCTTTGTATTGCCGATCCGAAAAAGCGCTTGCTAAGCAGCAGTGTCACGTTTGTCGGACCTGTGCAACAAGGTCGGGCACGGCTCACGGCGGAAATTCTGCGTGAAGGCAAATCTGTGACCAGTGTCGAAGTTCGTTTATGGCAGGATGATGCAGTACAAAGCATTTTAATTGCCAGTTTTGGTGCGGCACGTGAATCTAGCATTGTGGTGCAACAAGAACGTACTGCGCCCAATTTTCCACCTGCAACGGAATTGCCTGTTACACAGCATCATCCTTTAGCACCTGAATGTTTTCAGCAGATGGATTTGGTTTGGTCTGAAGGACAATATCCGTTTACTGCTAGTCATAAACCTGATTTTGCAGGCTGGATGCGTTTTAACCCAAAACAGCATACGAATCGTGCCATGACCATTGCCGATTTGATGGTGGCTTTTGATATGTGGCCGCCTGGAGTACTGCCGATGTTTGAGCAGCTCGCTCCTGCCAGTTCACTGACTTGGCATGTGACCTATGTCAATCCTTTGCAAAATCAGCTGCAAGATTGGATGAAATATAAAGTTTTTACCGATCATGCTAGCGGTGGTTATGCCACAGAATATGCGCACTTATGGGATGATCAGGATCGGCTAATAGCGATTGCCCGACAGACCATCACCGTGTTTGCCTAGTGACACCTACTAGCATTTCGTATAAAGTGAAGCCTATTCACGATGACAAATCCTCAAAAAACTTGTGAATATGCAGCGTAAAGAGGGGAAACATTGGCGGTGTCTATGACAACAGGTCGTATCCTGAACATTCCAAATATATTAACTTTGGCTCGAATCGCCTTGATTCCTGTTTTTTTGTTGGTGGCGTATTGGCCGCCTGCAATGGGCGTAAAAGGTTATGATGGTGGCATGACGCGTCATATTATTTTGACGTCTATTTTTGTGATTGCTGCTGTGACCGACTGGTTTGATGGCTATTTGGCACGTACTTTGAATCAGACCTCTGCATTTGGGCGCTTTTTAGACCCTGTGGCCGATAAACTTATGGTCGCTGCGGCATTGATTGTTTTAGTGCAATGGCAACCGACTATTTCTATGGCTTTTGCCGCGATTGTAATTATTTCCCGTGAAATTACCGTATCTGCCTTACGAGAGTGGATGGCTGAACTCGGCGCACGTACCAGTGTGGCGGTGTCTACAGTGGGGAAATATAAAACAGCATTCCAAATGATTGCGATTTCAGTGTTCTTATTGAACTGGCAACCATTGGAAATGGTGGCTTATTTGTTGCTCTATACTGCTGTAATTCTAACGCTTTGGTCGATGTTTATTTATTTAAAAGCGGCATGGCCATATTTGAAACAACCTTAAATATCGTGATTCTTCATTAAAAAGTGCTTCTGATTGAAGCACTTTTTGATTAACTATGGGTTTCTTCCTCGGCATCATCCTCATAAGTTTTGGCAATTTTTTCAATATTTAAACTTTTTGCCATCGCATCAAAAATTTCTTTATAAACCCCATTTTGATGATAAAGCGCATCATGTTCGCCATGTTCCGCAATCCTGCCATCTTTCATGACATAGGTGTAATCGGCATCAATAATTTGCGATAAGCTATGTGAAATGATAATGACTGTACGCCCTTGTTTAATTTCATCGAGGCTTTGTTTGATTTGTTCGGTTGCAATGGCATCCAGACTAGCAGTCGGTTCATCTAAAAAAATAATAGGTGGATTTTTCAGGAACATACGTGCAAGGGCAATCCGTTGTTGTTGACCGCCTGAAAGCATGAGGGCATCTGCGTCATAAGCCTGAGGCAATTGCAAAATTTGTTCGTGAATAGAGGCTTTTTGGGCTGCCAGAATCACATCTTCCAAGCTTGCATCAGTTTTGCCATAACGAATATTTTCAAAAATAGAGCCTTGGAAAATATGATTTTTTTGCAAAACCAAGCCGATATGGTCACGCAAATATTGAGTGTCGATGTGGTTAATATCAATCCCATCGAGCTGAATTGTTCCCTGTTGTGGTTCATAGAATTTATCTAATAAACTGATCAGGGTAGATTTTCCTGCTCCCGACAATCCCACCAATGCGGTAATTTTATTGGGCTGAATCTGCATTTGAATGTCTTTTAGTACATGATGTCCATTCGGATAAAAAAAGTTTACCTGTTGCAGATCAAACTGCCCTCGAATAACTGGTTTAAGCGTACCACTTGGCTCAATTTCATGCTCGGCTTCCAAAATTTGAAAGAAGCTTTCTGAATAGATCATTGCGTCATTGACTTCATCATAAATACGATGCAATGAGCGAATTGGGGCAGAAACATTGCCAAACAGTAACACGTGATACATGATCATGCCGATGCTCATTTGTCCATCTAACACAAAATAAGCAGTTAAAATAATAATCAGCACCACGCCAATTTGTTCAATAAAGCTTTTTAAACCATCAAATAAAAAACTGGTTTGGCGAGTCTGCATTTGATTGTGGGTTAGTTTTTTCTGCAGGGTGAGTTGTTTTTCTGCTTCAATGCTTTCTCTGTTAAATGATTTAATCACGGTAATTGAGTTGATGATGCTGAGAATCCCTTGGCTTTTTTTCTCACGTCCATCACGTAAATTACGTCGCCAGCTTCCTAGTTTTTGTGCCTGCTGATAGGTCAGCCAAAAATAAATAGGCACAATGAGTGTCGCGACCAAGCCCACATAAAAATTGGCATAATACATTAAGCCCAAAGCCACAATTGCACTGGTAAAGAGTGGCAAAATATCAATAAAGAAAATTTGCACTAAGCGGGTGAGCGAACCAATGCCACGATCTATACGTGTTTGTAATTTACCTGCTTGGTTGTTGTCCTGATTAAAAAAGGCCAGTCGATAACGCAAAAATTTCTCAATAATGCCCTGTGCCAAATCTTGTGACACAAAAATGCGTAGTTTTTCACCATAAAACTTCTGTCCAAACTGCACAAAGGCATTGATGATTTCTTTACCCAGCAAAATGGCTGAAATGGTGATTAAAATGTGCCAGCCTGCAGACAGACCTTGTCCTGCCTCAATTAAGGCGTTAATACGGTCAACAGCGTATTGTAAAGTTAGTGCATTGACTTGAGCTGTTAATGAGCCGATGAGCGTTAAAACTAAGGTAGCAATCACCAAGAGCTGATAAGGTCGAACGAAGGGACGCAATTTTTGAAATAAATGCCATAAATTCATAAGCTATTATTGTTATAAGAACGATGATTTTAAGTCTAAGGATGAACTTCACGACTCACAAGCCAAAAAGCTGTGTCATTTTGTGAGCAGTCCTGATCCTTGTTTTAGATTAAACAATAAGCTATTCAGCATAGGAATGACCATGAATCTAGAATTGTTTGCACCTGAGCGTTGTGACAACGTACTGCCTTATGACGGCATTGTGCAGGACTATGGTTTGGTGCTGAGTGCGGAGCATAGTGAGCGTTATTTGCAGTATTTTCTGCAACATTTGGCATGGCAGCCTGATGAAGGTCTGCTCTTTGGTCAGTATTATCGGACACAGCGCCAAGTGGTATGGTATGGCGATGAGCAGTATCAATATCGTTATTCGGGAGCAGTTAAGCAGGCACTGCTATGGCAGCCTGCTTTGTGGCGATTGAAACAGCAAATTGAACAATGGGTCGGGCATCCCTTTAATTCATGTTTGGCCAATTTATATCAAGATGGGACGCAGGGCTTGGGTTGGCACAGTGATGATGAGCCGAATTTAGGCAGACACGCTGTCATTGCATCTTTGAGTTTGGGGGCAACCCGTAAATTTTGTTTTCAGCATAAACACCGCGCCAACAAGGTTGAGCTACTGTTGCACAGCGGTCAGTTGTTGGTCATGCGTGGCACGACACAACACTATTGGAAACATGCCTTAATGAAGTCCAATAGAATTATACAACCCAGAATTAATCTGACCTTTCGCTATTTTCACACGGCTATTGAATAAAACTTGATTTAGCACTCTAAATCCTTATTCAGGAATAAATTTTAATTGTATTTAAATTCAGTGCTTTAAGGTATCAATAACCTAAATCTTTAAGTGAGTTCTATACTAAAACTGGTATTCAGTACTTCCACCTGTTTTTCAATTTGTTCTGCATTATCCTGCAAAATTTCAATCAGTTTTTGCAAATTGACAAATTCAAAACGGTTTTTAGATGCCAGCAGCGTCAATGCATAAGGTGCATCTTTAGATGAAAAACGAATCGGTACAGATAAGCCTGCAATTTCTGCATCGAGTTCGCCGTTAGAAAAATAATAGCCTTGTTTTTTGATTTTGCGCATTTGCTGCAAAAAGTCATCTTCATCTTGTGCAAAATTGACTTGTGCCAATTCGTTAGAAAAACGTTGGTAATAGTCTAAAATTTTAGCTTTAGGCAGATGCGCCATAATAATTTTTGGCGATGAGCCGACATAAACAGGACGTGGGCAGCCGCGACCATAAGACAGCAAAGGCGTATCTTTAAAGATTTCGTGATGCACATCAATGCAGGAATCTTGATTGAGTTGGGTCAGCAAACAGCAAAATTCAGTACGTTCCGCAATTTTTTTCATAAACGGAATACTGATGGTGACCAATGGATCGGTCGTGCGAGAGATAAAATCCAATACTGCAATTTTTGGCCCTAGGGTGTAATCTCCCGATGTGCCACTCATGCGCTGCAACAACTCTGCCGAAACCAACTCTTTTAAATAGCGGTAACTGGTGGGCTTAGATAAACCGAGTTCCTCACTAATGGTATCTACATTAATGACAGGACGTGCGGTTGAAAATAAGTCTAAGACTGTGAGAATCTTGCCAAAGCTAGACAGTGCCATGCGGATTTACCCATTCACACCAAAAGGATGGTGTCACTTTATATCAAAAAATCGCCAGACCAATAGACTTTTTACAGATGGTCTTAGGCATTCTAACGATCAATGTCCCAATTCTTTTGCATTTGTCGATGTTATCTATTCAGAAATAGGATTTAAGGCTGAACGCCGTGAGGGTCACGATACCAGCTTTCAATCAATAGTGCTGCGGCAAGACTATCGGCAGCGAGTTTTTTACCACGCCCTTGGGCTTGATAATGATCAAGCTCATCACGTGCTTCACGTGTGGTTAGGCGTTCATCGACCATTAGGGTGTTGATATTGCTTTGATGGCGTAAGCGTCTAGCAAACTTACGCGCACGGGTAGACAGTTCTGACTCGCTATCATCCATATTTAAAGGTAAGCCCACTAGAAATAATTGTGGCTGATGTTGCTTGATAATTTTTAGCAAGTTTTCCCATTGCGGAATGCCATCTTTCATGGGAAAGAGGGCGAGAGGGGTCGCACTTTCAATCAGTGCCTGCCCCACAGCCATGCCCATTTTTTGCGTACCGAAGTCAAATGCCATAATGGTTTGGGCTTGTGTTGTTTCAGGCATGACCAATCTCTGAAGATAACCATGTTGGATCTACGCCCATTTTACGATAAGCGGCATCCCAACGATCGTCATAAGGTAAATTAAAAATTAAGTCCATGTCGGATTCGCAAATCAGCCAATCGCCCCGAGCAATTTCCTGTTCGAGTTGTTGTTTGCCCCAGCTGGCATAGCCTAAGGCAATTTGGTAGCGTCCAACGCCTTCATTGTGGGCAATTGCATCTAAAATATCTTTAGAGGTGGTGATACAGACATTTTCACCAACAGCGATAGATGAATGCCAAGTTGGCTGCCCTGTGTGTAAAACAAAACCTGCCTCAGGTCGTAATGGACCACCTTGTAGAACTTCGTGAGGATGCACATTATCTGCGTCTATATCTAAATCATTGAGTAATTCTTTGATTTGGATACCCGATGGACGGTTGATAATAATGCCTTGCGCACCGTCTTCATCATGACGTGCCAAATAGATGACGGTGTTTGCAAAAAACTCATCATTCATATCGGGCGGGGCTATGAGACAGCGATGCGTCAGATATTGTTTAGTCACCTAAGCAATTCTCCTTAATCTGAGGGGGTGGCAAACAGAACTGTAAACCGACTGGGAAACGTAAACGAGTTACAGCCAAATCATGCAAATATACATTTCTTAGCTGTACTTATCCCATAAAACCACTGTGATGACAACTTTGCTTTGGTAAAAGTGAGACAAAGGATAAATAAAAGAATAAATTTAAAATTTAGAAAAAATGATGTCATTAAATTTATCTATTTAGTTACAAAGTTGAAGATATAGGAACATAATAATTGATTGCTTTATTATCTTTGTGATGTGGGTTTGTTTAAATGTTTTAGTGTATATTTTTTAATCTACTTTTAATTTTAACGAATGTGATTTCTGTTTTTTAATTGCAAAATAGGCAGTTTGATTGCATTTATATTCTCTTTTATTAAATATTAAGTTTGTCTAATGAATAGTGGTTTTTTAATATAAAAAATCTATAGGTCTATTTATTTCTTTTGTAAGTTTTGTGCTTTAGTGTAAAATTTGTGTTTTTTATAGCTTGATATGTTTCAATAGATATACATAAAATACATATTGAAACAAAAAATAATTGTTTGTAAGATGGTGAAATTTTCATCTTTTATAGCTTTTTTTGATGGTTTAATATGAATTATTTAATAAAGGGAAGTTTGTTTGCCGCTGTTTTTTCAGCTTCAGTTTTTTCTCAAGCAGCAATTTTTGGAACTTATAATGATGAAGGTAATTTGTTTCGCAGTCATTTGAATAATCATTTATCTGAAGATTTAGTTGCTAAATTTAAAGATAAAGTAGATTCAAAAGACGGCGTACTATATTTACTGGAGCAGGCACGTTTATTACAAGTCAATCATCAGTATGAAGAAAGTTTGAATCATTATAAGCAGGCTTTTGAATTTCTAGATAAACAAAAAAGTCGTGCAAAAATTAGTCTGAGTCGGGTCGGATTTAAAGCACTTTCTATGGTGAGTAATGATTCGGTGGTACCTTATTTGGTGCCACCTCATGAACAGGTATTGGCGCATATTTCTCAAGCGAAAAATTATATTTTTTTAAAAAATCTTGAGGCTGCTGCAGTAGAAATGCGTGTTGCACAGGGCATTCAGCGTGAAATTGAACTGGCACATCAGGCTGAGTTTGAAAAGAAAAAAGAGAAAAATACAAAAGCAAATACATCTTCAAATGCCGCATTGCATGTTTTAGATGAGGCATTTGTTGGCTTAGATCCAATTGCGGGCAAGATTAAGAATACTTATCAAAATGCTTATGCTTTTTATATGGCAGCTAACTTGTGGGAAACCTTAGGCGAATACAACGATGCTTTGGTGGATTACAAAAAAGCTTATGAGTTACAGCCTGATGAGCAGATTGCTAAAGATGTAAAGCGTTTAGATCAATTGGTTGCAAAACAAAGTAATAGTAGTGTGCCTGTTATTGTATTTATTGAACAAGGTATCGTTCCACAGAAAATTGAAAATAAGTTAGATATTCCGACTCCAGGCGGCATTATCAACATTGCTTTTGCGACTTATGAACCTAGCACTTATGTTGCACCCAAAAGCCTGAAAGTGAAGCTGAATAACCGAGTTTTGCAAGACAGTTATGTGATTAGTGATATTGGTGCATTGGCTGTTAAAGACTTAAAAGAAAAAGTCGTTGGAACTTTAACAACCCAAGTGATTCGTGCCACAGCCAAATATGCTGCTCAAAAAGAGCTTGGTAACCAATTTGGTGTTTTAGGGCAATTGGCAGGTAACGTGCTCAATATGGCAACCGAGCGAGCAGATTTACGAGCTTGGACAACTTTGCCAAGTAATACGCAAATTGCACGTCTGAACTTAACGCCAGGGATACACAACTTACAGTTATCGTCAGGTAATTTGTCAAGCTCCTCTGTGAAGTTAGATGTAAAAGCCAATGAGACAGTATTTGTTTATGCACATCATGTAAATGACAAAATTACAGCAAGTGTAAGTAGTATTCCACGCCAATAATTTTGAAGAGAACTTTATGAAAAATCAGTTAAAACTCGCATTACTCGGTCTTAGTGCTGCGGCGATGGTTGGATGTACAGCCCCTAATGCTTTGTCTACACAGACAGATGCGAATAACGAAGTAAGTATTCGCACCATTACCAATAACCCAGTCTTAACCACTGAGGTATTTGTTGAGCGTGTGGGAATGTCTATGGCAGGCGACTTAAAAAAGGCATCAATTGCTATTAAAAACCGCCGTTTCAATAACAAAGATTTTAGCTACAAAATCGTATGGGTCGATGCACATGGGGCAGAAGTGAACCCTGAAGGTGCGATTTGGAAACCAATTCAGTTAACGGGTCGAGAGGTGAAGGGCGTGCAATCTTTAGCACCAAATCCATCGGCTGTAGATGTTGTTGTGTATTTAAAGAAATAAGCGAGATAGAGCAATGAATGCAAAGTTAATCATGGCTGTGGTAGCAACTTCTGTTTTGGCAACAGGTTGTGCAACAACGGGTAGTGCAGTGAGTTATGGTGATGCTCAAGCTGTAGAAACTTTAACGAAAGATTTTGGATCGACAGATCTACAAATGATTGCTGCAAAGATGGTGGATGATATGCTGACCTTCCCACCTGTGGTGCAAATGACGCAAACTCGTCGTCCAGTCATTGTGCTTGATCGTATTCATAACAAGACACAAGAACATATCGATACAGAATCTATTACAGATACGATTCAGAACAAATTAATTAATTCAGGGAAGTTTCGTTTTGTAGATATGAAATCTGTCAATGCGATGGCGCAGCAACTTGCCTATCAAAAGCAAAGCGGCATGGTCAATCAAGCGACTGCAGTGCGTACTGGTGGACATATCGGTGCTGAATATATGCTCAATGGCAATCTATCTAGTATTGTAAAAAATGCAGGTGGTAAGAGCGATGTGTATTACAAGTTCACATTTAAATTGCAGAACTTACAAACTGGCATTGTAGAGTGGACAGGCGAAAAAGAAATCCGTAAGGCAGCAAAGCGCTCAACTTTTGGTCTTTAATTTAATCTGAAAGCAACTGCGCTGTGATAAGCGCAGTTGCTGTTGAAGAATAGAACATGAAAAAAATATTATTTGCAGGCTTATTATCTGGATTACTGTGCAGTCCTGCTTTTGCTGCGATTAAAGAAGTGATTAAAGAGGCAACGGGTAGTGGTCCAACACAACACCAAGCTATTTCTGAAGCATTATTGATTGCAGTTCAATCGGTGAATGGTGCTTCGGTATCGTCACAAATGAATTATGAAGAAACAGTTTCTTTATCTGTAAATAATCAGGGCTGGACATATACGGGTAAAGTTTCACCTGTATTTAGTGTAGCCAATCAAGGTTCGGGTTCTGTCACCAAGTTTCAGGTCTTGAGTGTTTCTGGTGCTAAAAATAATTATCGCGCTAAAGTTCGCGCACATGTGGTGAAGTTTGAATCTACTGTACAAGATCAACACATGCGCCGTATTGCAGTCTTGCCATTTCAAATGGCAGAAAAAAATAACCGCTTAGCCAGCGGTGCTTCTGCTTCTGAGTTTAGTCAAGAATTATCAGATACTTTAGGTACTTATTTGGCACAGTCAGGGCAGTTAAGTGTTGTTGATCGTCATTACATAGATGAAATGCAATTTGAAAATGACTTCCTGTATTGGGATGGTGCACCGCATGAGTTAGCGCGTATTGGTCAAAAAGTAGGTGCTGATTATTTACTCGTGGGGCGTATTAACGATTTGTCAGTTGCTAGCGGTCAACAAATGTATGGGTTAAATGCTGGTGCAGAGCAGGTGCGTTTAACGTGGCGAGTGATTGAAGCGAATACCAGTAAGGTAGTTGCGGCAGGGACTTTTAATCGTACCTTATCGAACTTGATGACACAGAATCTTTTAAATAATAGTTTAAATGATAGTACTGCAGATAAGATTGCCCAAAGTTTAAATCCTGAAATTTTACAGGGTCTTAAACTACAACCTGTGCAATCTTCTAGCAGTCAATTTTATGATACCTCTCCAGGTTATGAAATGACACCTGGTTCAAGTGACCAACCTGTGAAATGGTAAATAATGATTAAGCTTGTTTTAGACCTAAATAAATCCCCCTGAAAATCAGGGGATTTATTTTTTAAGCCTGTTGAAACTTCAATTGGCGTAATTGTTTGGCGTGTTGCAAGGTAGTGTCATTAATTTCAACACCGCCTGTCATGCGTGCCAATTCTAAAATACGCGCATCTTCTTCTAATTCAACAATGGTACTGCTGGCAGGATCGGTCTGACGCTTTTTCACCAAAAGGTGCTGATCAGACTGTGCAGCTACTTGTGCTTGGTGGGTAATACATAAAATTTGAACGTGTTGCGCCAAACCTGCGAGCAAACGCCCCACAATTTCAGCAGTACCACCACTAATCCCGACATCAATTTCATCAAAAACCAAAACTTCAGCTTCGGTTTTTTCGGCATTCATGACTTGCATGACCAAGGCAATCCGCGATAATTCGCCACCAGAAGCCACACGTGCTAATGGCTGAGCAGGAATACCTTTGTTGGCAGTAAACAGTAGTTGAATAAAACTTAACCCCTCCGCAGAAACCTGCTCTAAAGGTTCAAACTTAAATTCAAAATGTGCCTCAGGCAGTGCCAACTGTTTGACTTGCTCGGTCAGTTGTTTGGCAAGTGGTGCGGCTGCTTCACGACGGATGTCATCTAAATGTTGTGCTTTGGCTAAAAAGTCCTGATGTGCCACTTCGACTTGTTCTGCCAAAGTTTCAGGGTCTTCAAGTTCATGTAAAGCAGTGAGCTCAGTTTGCCAAGTATCAAATTCTTGTTTTAATAATTCAGGTTGTGTGCGGTATTTACGCGCTAAACGATGAAAGACTTCTAATTTTTGATTCAGTTCTTCCATGCGTTCAGGGTCAAAGCTTTGACGATCAATAAACTGACGTAAATTGGCTGTCGCATCATCTAATTCACTTTGCGCATTTAACAATGAGTTATAAATTTCTGATAATTGTTCACTTCGTCCCGCATGCGATTCCAAGCGGCGAATAATCGAAGCAATTTCCTGAGTGATGTTTTGCTCGGCTTCGTCTAAGGCATTTAAGCTATAACTGCAGTCCTGCATGATATGTTCATGATGGCTTAGGCGATCAAACTCTTGTTCAATCTCCTTATAATCGATTTGTACCAGTTCTTCGAGTTCTTCGAGCTGTAAGTTTAGAGTTTCGATGCGCTGCTTGCGGGTTGCCTGTGCATCCAGCGCCGCCTGATGCTGTCGGATATTTTTTTGCCAGGTACTATAAGCATCACGTACTGCTTGGGCAGGGGTATAAAAATTATAATAACGATCAAGCCAGTGCTTTGGATAAGGCGGTTCGAGCAATTGTTGCTGACTGTGCTGACTGTATAACTGTACCAGTAAGCGTCCAATTTCTTTCAGCTCTGCCAAACTGCTTGGACGACCATTAATCCATGCTTTGCTGCGCCCTGTGGCAAAAATTACCCGACGTAAATGGATTTCACCAGACTCATCATCTAATTCATGTTCTTTTAGCCATTGTGCTTCAGGGCTATTGTCCTGATAACTGAAACTCGCGGTCACATCGGCTTTATCTGAGCCAAAACGTACATAATTGGTATCGGTACGTTCACCTAAACAGGCAGAGAGCGCATCTAAAAGTAAGGATTTACCTGCACCTGTTTCCCCTGTCAGAACGTTAAAACCTGTTTCAATATCCAGTGCTAAGTGGTCGGCAAGGGCAAAGTTAATCAGTGTTAAATGAGTCAGCATAAACGCATCCAAGCTGCGAAAAGTGTCAGTGAAAGAGAGTCAAGTTTTGGAAATGCCATAACAAGGCTGTTATTTTCTTCTATTTAATTCTAGCTTAAATTGCAGCGCAAACAACAAAAAATGTACCCGATAAGCATCATATATAAAACACATGATCATTTGATCATTTCATTGGATGGTCATTAAATTGCAGTATATTCACTTGGGGAGTTTTCGGTGCTGCTTGATATGGTGGAACTTAAACGATATAGATACTATTCGTGATCTGTTTCACATTCAGATTTAGCACTTTAGTGGGGAAGAATCTAGAGCAGAGTACTTTGCATGCCTCTGGCATTGGCTTAGACTGTGCTGTCAGCGTGTTGCATGCTGCGTATTGAAACATTGTTCAATTTACGCAAAGCCCACTGTAAACACAGATTGATTAGTTCTGAGGACAGAATTAAACTACATCAGTCAAAAATATAAAAACGCGTTACCTGGAGAATACGCATGTCAGCTCAGTTTGATCATGTATCAGTTGTGAAAAAGTCGAATGTCTATTTTGGTGGGCAATGCATCAGTCACACGGTGCAATTTGAAGACGGTACCAAAAAAACCTTAGGGGTAATTTTACCGACTGAACAAGCCTTGACTTTCGAAACGCATGTACCTGAACGTATGGAAATTATTTCAGGTGAATGTCGTGTCAAAATTGCCGATAGCGAAGAAAGTGAATTATTCCGCGCGGGTCAATCGTTCTATGTGCCTGGCAATAGCCGTTTCAGCATCGAAACCGATGAAGTGCTCGATTACGTGTGCCACTTAGAAGGCTAATCAGCCGATAATAGGGTATTGAATTAAGATTTCATTTTTCTCCTGCTTGAGCACCCAATCAAGCGGAATTGAATCAAGAAATTTTCACCCGAATCGGTTAAACTAGATCTTATTGAAATCCTGTAAAGTCAGCTTTGCAGGATTTTTCGTTTTCGCTGGTTTATTGGTGCATTAATTAGAGGTCGTTCATGGCAAAACCTGAATATTATTATGGCGTTCACTCGGTGGAGTCATTATTGGAGCTTGAGCCAGAGCGCGTCTTAACTCTTTTTACCTTAAAAGGGCGTGATGATCAGCGTTTACAAAAGATTTTAGAACTTGCCGAACCATTTGGCATTAGTGTGCAAAAAGCCAGCCGTGACAGCTTGGAAAAACTGGCAGGTTTGCCTTTTCACCAAGGAGTGGTGGCTGCAGTACGCCCACATCCAACTCTGAATGAAAAAGACTTGGATGCCTTGTTGCAGGCTGATAGCAAGCCTTTACTTTTGGCGCTCGACCAAGTCACCGACCCGCATAACTTGGGTGCGTGTATCCGTACTGCCGCTGCGATGGGGGTTACTGCCGTGATTGTGCCGCGTGATCGTTCAGCAAGTTTGACCCCAACTGCACGCAAAGTAGCTGCAGGTGGTGCAGAAAAAGTCAAATTTATCCAAGTGACCAATTTGGCACGTACTTTGGCGCATTTGAAACAAGAGTTTAATGTGCGCGTGGTGGGTACGATGCTGGATGAAAAAGCTTTGCCAATTCAGCAATTTGACTTTACAGGAACAGCAGTATGCGTGGTGATGGGCGCAGAAGATACAGGTTTACGCCCAATTACCCAGTCACAATGTGATCAAACCGTATTTATTCCAATGGCAGGAAATCTGCAAAGTCTGAATGTCAGTGTTGCAACAGGTATGGCCTTGTATGAAGCTTGTCGTCAGCGTCAGGCTTAATTGCTGATTTTGTATTTGCTATTTTATTGATGCTTTCAACACCGTGATTCGTCTATCTCCCCAAAAGCAAGGTTATGCTTTGGTGCTTGTTACCATGTGCATTTGGGGTGGTTTTACCCTAACTGCTCGGCTGAATGCACAATGGCAGATCAGTGCTTGGGATATTACCGCCTTACGCTTTGCTTTGGCTTTTTGTATTTTAATGCCGATTCTTATCTGGAAAAAAGATACGGCATTTTTATGGAAAAAAGAGCCTTTTATTTTGGCAATGATTGGTGGAGTGGGCTATTGCCTGACTGCGTATAGTGCTTTTCATTATGTACCTGCTGCGCACGCTGCCATTTTTTTGAATGGCTGTATTCCTGTTTGTACCGCCATTGCTGCTTGGATGTTATTTCGAGTGCCTTTTGACCGCCATACATGGATCAGTATTGTAATTATGCTGACCGCCATTGCGGGTATGAGTGCGCTGATGTATCAAGAAACAGGTGTTGCCTTTGGACTTGGGGATGGACTGTTTTTTATCAGCGCTATTTGGTGGGGTGTGTTTACGGTTTTATTAAGACAATGGAAGCTTTCCGCTTGGCATGCTATGGCGGGTGTCGCAATTTGGTCGGCAATCGTCTATGTCCCGATTTACGTACTGTTTTTCCCGAAACAACTCAGCACACCTGAACCGATTCATTTATTGCTGCAAACTATTTTTCATGGAGTGTTTGTGGTGATCATCGCAACACTTAGCTATGTCGAGGCAATTAAGCGTTTGGGAGCATTCAAAACTGGCAGTATTGTGACCTTGGCGCCGTTTATCGCTGCGATTCTTGCTGTCCCTTTATTGGGTGAACCTTTGAGTTTAGCAATTTTATGTGGCTTGGTGGGTATGGGGATTGGTGCTTTGCAACCTTGGCGTTGGTGGGCCCGACCTGACAGCTTAAAAGCTCAACTTGAACAGCAAAAACAACAGTCAGATTAATTTGCTTACTGCATCGCTCGCTTTAAATACTGCTGATGCAATACTTCAAGTTTGCTATACAAATGATCTAAATGCCCATCATTTAGCACAATGTCATCGGCTAGGTGTTGTTTTTCAGCACGTGGCATTTGTGCTTGAATAATTTTATGAATTTGCTCAACCGTTTGACCATCACGTTGTGAGGCACGGTGAATTTGTAGTGCTTCAGTAGCATCAATCAATAATGTATGTTGGGTCAATTGATGTTGATTGGTTTCAAACAAGAGTGGTGAAACCAAAACCACGTAGGGGCTATTGGCAGCATTTAATTGTTGAATAATCGATTCACGAATTGCAGGGTGGGTGATTTTTTCAAGTGCTTGTCGTGCACTTGGTTCTTTGAAAATGTGTTCACGTAAGGCACGACGATCAAGCTCACCATTCTCAAGTAAAACCCAATCGCCAAAGTGTTGTCGAATTTGCTTTAAGGCAGGCTGTCCTTTTTCGACTACTTCACGTGCAACCACATCTGCATCGACCACAACAATGCCTTGGGTCTCAAACCACGCACTGGCTGCAGACTTGCCACTGCCAATTCCTCCTGTTAGACCCAAAACAAAACGCATGTGCTGTCCTTATTGTCCCAAATATACTTTCATGATTGGCTCGCCCCATAAAAAGGCAATCCAGCCCGCAATGGCGATATACGGACCAAACGCAAAGGGTTGATTTTCTTTACGTACTTTTAACAGAATAATGCCAATAATCGCCCCAACTAAGGAAGATAGCAGCACAATCAGGGGTAACATCATCGGCCCCATCCATGCACCTAAAGCGGCAAGGAGCTTGAAGTCGCCATAGCCCATGCCTTCTTTGCCTGTGACGATTTTAAATAGGTAATACACCACCCAAAGGCACAAGAAGCCAATCACATAGCCCCAAATTGCCGATGTTGGCGAAGTGTAGATGGCATAGCTATTGACTGCCAAACCCAGTGCAGCCAAAGGTAGGGTATAACGGTCTGGTAAGAGTTGTGTATCAAAATCAATGAAGGTCAGTGCAATCAAAGTATAAGTGAGCAGCAAACCAAACAGCATTTGTACGGTTGGGCCAAATACCGCAAGCACAATCAGGGCGCAACCTGCGGTTAATACTTCAACCAGTGGATAACGTATGCTGATCGGGTTTTGGCAGTTGCCACATTTACCGCGTAATACCAGCCAACTCAGCACAGGAATATTTTGATACCAACGAATTGGGTTATGACATTTGGGGCAGGTTGATGCAGGTTTGCTGAGGGTGATTTTACTTTCATCAATTATGGCTTGTTCAGGATGTAATAACATTTGACAGTCATTGCGCCATTCCTGTTCCATCATTTTTGGGGTGCGGTAAATCACCACATTCAAAAAACTGCCAATACATAAACTAAAAAGTCCAACTGCGATATAGAGCGCAGTTGGATTTTGGATAAAGTACGCGATTAATTCTTGCATTAAATCACAGAACCCATTTGGAAGATTGGAAGGTACATGGCGACAACTAAACCACCCACTAAAATACCCAAGACAGACATAATCAACGGCTCCATCATTGAGGTTAAGCCATCTACTGCGTTGTCGACTTCGTTTTCATAGTGGGTTGCGACTTTATCTAGCATGGCATCTAGCGCACCTGATTCTTCACCAATGGCTACCATTTGCACTGCCATAGACGGGAATTTATTGGTGACACGCATGGCGAATTGTAGCTGTTGACCTGTCGCAACATCATCACGAATTTTCATCACGGCTTCTTCATAGACCACATTATTGGTTGCCCCAGCGGTAGATTCCAAGGCATCAATTAAGGGTACACCAGCAGCAAAAGTAGTGGCTAAAGTACGGCTATAACGTGCAATAATCGCTTTATAGACCAAGTCACCAAAAATAGGCGCTTTCAGTGCCGCTTTGTCTAAGAAGTCACGGAATTTTTTACTGCGTTTTTTAGTTTCCAAGAAACCTGCAATGATGACCCCAATCACAATAATCAGAATAAACCAGTATTTCTGCATCCATTGTGACATGTTCACCACCATTTTAGTGAAGGCAGGCAAGTCCGCACCAAAAGAGCTAAACAACTCTTCAAACACAGGTACGACTTTCACCATCAAAATAATGGTCACAATCACGGCCACCACAATGACCGTTGCAGGGTATTTCATGGCTTTTTTAATTTTTTGTTTGAGTAACTCACTCTTTTCTTTATAGATCGCGACACGATCTAGCATGGTTTCTAGGGCACCCGATTGTTCACCAGATTCGACCAAAGAACAAAATAGGTTGTCAAAATATTGAGGATATTTACGCAATGCGCCAGCAAAGGTATTCCCGCCTTCCACTTCACCTTTAATGCCTAAAACCACTTCACGCATGGCGGGGTTTTCAAGACCTTCGGCAACAATCTCAAAGCTTTGTACCAAAGGCACACCTGCTTTCATCATAGTGGCAAGCTGACGCGTGAAAATAGTGATGTCTAAGGTCGACACCCGTTTTTTCATTAAGCCTTCAAGAATATTCTTTTTCTTTTGGCGAATCGTCTTGATGGTAATCCCTTGTTTACGCAATGTAACCTTTGCCAAGGCCATATTACGCGCTGGAATTTCCCCTTTTAACTTAGCCCCTTTGCGGTCAATCCCTTCATAAACGAAGGTGGGCATCATCTGTGCTTTTTTGACAGCCATGCGTATTTATCCTTATTTTAAATTTTACAACTATTCACTGGTCACACGATTGACTTCTTGCAATGAAGTCACCCCCTGCATGACCTTAAGTAACCCCGAACGACGCAGATTGTTAAACCCCGATTTTGCTGACGCATCAGCAATTTGGATGGCATTACCATCCTCCATAATAATTCTAGAAATTTCTGGTGTGACTTTCATCACTTCATAAACACCAACACGTCCTTTATAACCTTCACGGCATTCAGAACAGCCTACAGGTTGATAGACCTGAAATTCTGGATTGCTCAAATCGGCTTCAGTAAAGCCCATTTCCAATAAGCTTTGTTTTGGAATATCGGAAGGAGCTTTGCAATGCGGGCATAGGCGTCGTGCCAAACGCTGTGCAATGACGAGGTTTACCGAAGTTGCGATGTTAAAGGAAGGAACGCCCATATTGCGTAAACGCGTTAAAGTTTCTGGCGCACTGTTGGTGTGGAGGGTAGATAAAACCATGTGACCTGTTTGGGCTGCTTTAATTGCAATTTCTGCAGTTTCAAGGTCACGAATCTCACCCACCATGACAATATCAGGGTCTTGACGTAAGAAAGATTTCAGGGCGGCAGCGAAGGTTAAGCCTACTTTATTGTTGACGTTAACCTGATTGATGCCTTCTAAGTTAATTTCCACAGGGTCTTCGGCGGTGGAAATGTTGGTATCTTCTCTGTTTAAGATATTTAAGCCTGTATATAGCGATACCGTTTTACCCGAACCCGTTGGGCCTGTAATCAGTAACATGCCTTGCGGTTTTTCTAAGGCTTCCATGAACAATTCTTTTTGTTCTGGTTCATAGCCCAAAGCGTCAATCCCAAGCATCGCGCTAGATGGGTCAAGAATACGCAGTACGATTTTTTCACCGAACAATGTTGGCAACGAGTTCACACGGAAGTCGATGGACTTGTTTTTAGATAGTTTTAATTTAATACGACCATCTTGCGGGACACGCTTTTCAGAAATGTCCATTTGGGACATCACTTTTAAACGTGATGCCAAGCGGTTAGCTAACTGTAAGGGTGGGGTGGCAATTTGACGTAATACACCATCGACACGGTAACGCACTCGATAGGTTTTTTCATACGGTTCAAAGTGTAAGTCCGAAGCACCCATGCGAATTGCATCAATCAGTAATTTGTTGATGTATTTAACAATTGGGGATTCATCACCCTGCGGTTCATCTTCTGCAGCTTGTTCTGGTTCGCTGTTACCATCTTCAAAGTTGAGATCGAAGTCATCATCTTCAAATTCAAAAGCAGACTCACTCGCAAAGTTTTGTTCAATCAGTTTTACCAATTTATCGTGTTCGACCACAATGGCTTCAATATTCATTTTACTGTTGAAACGAATGGCATCCATTGCTTCGATATTGGTCGGGTTACTGGTCGCAACGTAAAGCAGGTGATTGCGCTTAAAAATAGGTAAAAGGTTATATTTGCTGAAAAGCTTTTCATCAATGCCTTCACGCACGATGAGCGCAGAGTCATACACGCTTAAATCAAAAATAGGTTCGCCAAACTCATTAGAAATTTTTTCAGCAATGATTAAAGGCGCGATATTTAGGTTTTGAATGAGATAGGGAACAATATCAACATTATCTTTTTGTGCGGCTTTAATGGCAGTTTGCATATTTTCAGCAGAAACGAGCCCATCTTCGACCAAACGTCGAATAAAACCTGTAAATCTAGGTGTAGCTTGTTGTACTGACATTCCCCAACGTCCTCAAAATCAAGATTGTTTATAATTGGTATCTTAAAATTATACTTTTGTTGCACAAAAATACCATATCTCAAAGTGCTGTCACCACCTAAGTATCGCCTAAAAGCATGAACCAGTTACATTAATCTGCTAAAAAAATTGTAAGTCCTGCCATGAAAAGATACTTCATGCAGCAGTTTGATGCAAAGCTTGTACAAAAAACTCAGCAGAAATGTGATTTGCGTGTAGAATGTGCGCGATTAAATGAATTGTTTTTGCAGGTTATTCTATGTCGGCTACGACGATTAAGCCTTGGGTGGTTGGCAATTGGAAGATGAATCCGATACATGCCGATGCTCAGCAACTTATTTCTGAATTTAAAACATTATTACAAGACAGCCCTGTAGAGGCTGAAAAGTGTCATTTGGGGATTGCACCTGTCACTTTGGCTTTAACTCAAATTCAAGCTGCATTGAGCGAAGCAGTACGTCCTGTCTATACCGTTGCACAAGACCTTTCCCGTATTGCGGGTTTGGGTGCATATACAGGCGAAGTCAGTGCAGAATTGCTAAAAGACAGTCAAATTGATTATGTATTGGTTGGGCATTCAGAACGTCGTGAACTTTTTGCAGACACACCAAGCATTTTGAATGAAAAAGTTAAAAATGCCTTGCAGGCAGGTTTGACAGTTATTTATTGTGTGGGTGAAAGTCTGCAACAACGTGAAAGCGGTCAGGCAGAGCAAGTTGTTTTGCAACAAATTTGTGATATTGCTGCCGTGGTTGAGGCTGAGCAATGGCAACAGATTGTGATTGCCTATGAACCTATTTGGGCAATTGGCACAGGCAAGACCGCATCACCTGAAGATGCGCAAACCATGCATGCAAAAATCCGTGAAGGTTTAAGCCAAATCACCGCTTATGCTGTGACTCTACCGATTTTATATGGTGGTAGTGTAAAACCAGAAAATGCCGTAGAGTTAGCAGCCTGCCCAGACATTAATGGTGCTTTGGTCGGTGGTGCATCTTTAAATGCGGCATCGTTCCATCAAATTGCGCAAGCCTTTGCAAATACACAATAATGAGGAGTTCAGCATGCAAACATTTGTGCTGGTAGTACATATTATCTTAGCCATTTTAATGATTGGACTAATTTTGGTTCAGCATGGTAAAGGTGCAGATGCAGGTGCTTCTTTTGGTGGCGGTGGTGCGGCAACCGTATTTGGTGCGTCAGGTTCAGGCAACTTTTTAACCCGTTTAACGGCAATTTTAACAGCCTTGTTTTTTGCAACCAGTTTAACTTTAGCGGTGTTTGCCAAGAAACAAACCACAGGCGCATATAGTTTGCAGACTGTACAAACGACTGCACCTGCACAGCCTGTATCGCCTGAAACTTCACCAACTGCGCCTAAAAGCGCTGAATAATTTTATTTAGCACTTTCTTTTTTCGCATGATGCGACTAGAATGCGTCACAGCTGCGGTGGTGGTGGAATTGGTAGACACGCTACCTTGAGGTGGTAGTGCTTTCGGGCGTGGGGGTTCAAGTCCCCCCTTCCGCACCAACTTATAATCCAGAAAACATAAGTTGGTGTTAAGCAGCAAATCTGTTGATGCGGGATGGAGCAGTCTGGTAGCTCGTCGGGCTCATAACCCGAAGGTCGTTGGTTCAAATCCAGCTCCCGCTACCAATCAATCCTAAGCTTATCGTGAATTAAGCGTAGGCAACTTAAATTATTTTAGGTTGAGATAAGTATTTACATGTTGTTGCGGGATGGAGCAGTCTGGTAGCTCGTCGGGCTCATAACCCGAAGGTCGTTGGTTCAAATCCAGCTCCCGCTACCAATATTTTAAAAGTGTGATTATGCTCTAATATGAGTTTTACGCTTTATACTGACTAAGGTGCAACTTAAGTCAGGCAAAAATGCTAAGTTTGATTGAAAACTTATTCATATTTGTATATAATTTTTGCACGTTGATGCGGGATGGAGCAGTCTGGTAGCTCGTCGGGCTCATAACCCGAAGGTCGTTGGTTCAAATCCAGCTCCCGCTACCAAGTTTCTAATGGTGTGGTACGTTAGTTTTAGTTGATTGAATTCAGCATAATAAACTAGCAAAGATGGTTAGATTTAGTCTAATCCCCGCAACCAAGTTTCTAAAGAGGCTCACAACTAGGTGGGCCTTTTTGCACAGTGGATATTGGTTTTACTGTGCAAGAATAGGGGCGATTACGCCCTTTTTTATTGGCTATCGTGTAGTGTCGATACAAGCCGTGCGCGGCCTAAAGTCAAAGTGTCATGTTTCACTACTATAGTTTGTATGAATGTGTAGTGGTCAAATAAGACCATTGAACCGCAGCAGAATGACGAGAGTAAATGAAGCTATCAAATAAAACTCAAGCACTTCAGGACTTAATTGCGCCAGCAGTGCAAGCATGTGATGTGGATCTTTGGGGAATCGAGTTTATTCCACAAGGTAAGCGTTCTTTGTTACGTATTTATATCGACAAAGCTGTCGATGAAAATGCAGAACCTGTCTTAAATGAAGATGGCGAATTAGAGCAAGGTCGTGGTATTGGTGTGCAAGATTGTGTACGTGTAACCCAGCAAGTTGGTGCAATGCTTGATGTGCATGATCCAATTTCAGGTGAATATGCACTTGAAGTATCCTCTCCGGGTTGGGATCGTCCATTTTTCCAATTAGAGCAATTGCCTGCATATATTGGGCAAACCATTGCGTTACGTTTAATCAGTGCTGTAGAAAACCGTCGTAAATTTCAAGCGAAATTGGTTGCTGTAGATCTGGAAAATGAAACCATTCAGGTCGAAGTGGAAAAACAGCAGGTATTGGAGATTGACAGTCACAATATTGATAAAGCAAACCTGATTTACCAAGATTAATCAAATTAATAAGAATCTGAACGAATAGGTGACTTATGGCACGTGAAATTCTTACCGTCGTTGAAACGGTTAGTAACGAAAAAGGTGTAAGTCGTGAGGCAATTTTTGAGGCGCTTGAACAGGCTCTTGTTGCTGCGACGAAAAAGAAATTCTACGAAGGCACAAACTCAGAAGAAGCACGTTTACGTGTGGAAATTGATCGTAAAACAGGTGACTACAGCACTTTCCGTCAGTGGGAAGTGGTGGCAGATGAAGATCATGAAATGCCTGCATGCCAAGATGCAATTTCTGATGTAGACCCTGCAAAGTGGTCAATTGGCGATATTCGCGAACTTGAAGTTGAGTCAATTGACTTCGGTCGTATTGCTGCGCAAATTGCCAAGCAAGTGATTGTGCAAAAAATTCGTGAAGCAGAACGCGCATTGGTTGCAGATGCTTATGAAGCCAAAGTAGGCGAGCTGATTTACGGTGAAGTGAAAAAGCAAACCAAAGATGGCTTTATTATTGATTTGGGCGACAATGCAGAAGCATATTTGGCGCGTGAAGAAATGATCGCCAAAGAAATTTTGCGTCCTAAGCAGCGTGTGAATGCAATTTTGTACAGCGTGAACCGTGAAGGTCGTGGTGCACAATTGTTGTTGTCACGTGCCAAGCCTGAAATGCTGATTGCATTGATGAAAAAAGAAATTCCAGAAATTTCTGAAGAAATCATCGAAATTAAAGCAGCAGCGCGTCAGCCAGGTGTACGTGCAAAAATTGCAGTAAAAACCAACGACCATCGTATTGACCCTGTAGGTGCATGTATTGGTATGCGTGGTACACGTATCCAAGCGGTACAGCAAGAGTTAAATGGTGAGCGTATTGATGTTGTGGTGTGGTCTGATGATCCAGCACAATATATCGCCAGTGCTTTAGAGCCAGCCGATGTATCGGGTATTGTGATTGATGAAGAAGAACGTACTGCCGACATTATTTTCGCAACCAGCGATCAGTTGGCACGTGCAATTGGTTCACAAGGTCAAAACGTACGTTTAGCCTCTGAACTCACAGGTTATAAGCTGAACATGATGCTTGAAGAAGAGTATCACGCACGTCAGCAAAATGAAGCGCAACAATACTTAGACTTGTTTGTTTCACGTCTAGACATTGCTGAAGATTTGGCGATGGCATTGGTAGAAATGGGCTTCACTTCATTAGAAGAAATTGCGTATGTTCCTGCGGAAACATTTGACGAAATTGATTTAGATGAAGAAATTGTTGAAATGTTACAAGGTCGTGCCAAAGAAGTGGCATTGGCAGACGCATTGCAACAGCAAGAAAATATCCAAGATCCGAGTGCAGAACTTCTAGCAATGGAAGGCATGACACAAGAGATCGCTTATGCGCTTGCCGCTCGTGGTGTCATCACAGTTGATGATTTAGCTGACCAAGCGACTGACGATATCGAAGATATTGAAGGTCTAGGTACAGATAAAGCGGGTCAATTGATTATGAAAGCGCGCGAATCATGGTTTAACTAGGAGGTAATATATGACGGACAAGTCGATTAAAGAGTTAGCGCTCAGTGTAGGTCGTCCAGTTGAGAAACTCCTGGAACAGGTTCGTGACGCAGGTTTACCACAGCGTAACGCTGACGATATTATTTCCACGGAACAACAAAGTACCCTAGTGAACCATTTAAAAAAGGTTCACGGTCAAGAGGGTAAAGCAGGACAAATCACGTTGAAACGTAAAACCACCAGTACCGCTAAAGTGGCAAGTACTTCGGGCAAAGCGAAAACGATTAATGTAGAAGTTCGCAAGAAGCATACATTTGTAAAGCCAGATCCTGAACAGATTAAAGCGGAAGCACTGGCAAAAGCACAGGCGGAAGCAGCTGAAAAAGCGCAAGCAGAACAGCAAGCACGTGACGTGGCAGAAAAGAGCAAAGCGAAAGCAGACGCGCCTCAAGCAGGTGCCGCAAAAGCGAAACAAGCTTTAGATGCAATGCGTGCAGCAGCCAAGCAAGAAACAGCCAAGCAAGAAGTTGCAAAAGCTGCGGTTGTGGTGAAACGTAAGTCAACCAACAAGCCAATTGTGAAGCAAGCAGTGAAAGTCACTGAAACACCTGAGCAAAAGAAAGCGCGTGAAGCGCAAGCAGCTCAGTTGAAAGCGACTGAAGAAGCAGCACGTCGTAAAGCTGCTGAAGAAGCGCAGCAACGTACGCTTGAGCAAATGCGTCAGATGGCATCTAAATACTCAAATGAAGATGCAACCGCTACCATTCGTGTGGTAGATGATTCTCCATTGGCGGCTGGTCTTGTGGGTCAGGCTTATGAAGATTCATTTGCCAAAGAAGACCGTGAAATCAAGCGTGGTACCAGCACCACCAATACACGTTCACCGAAAAAAGGTGGTCGTCGTGGTCAGGAAGAACAGTCTTTCAGCCAAAACTCACATAAACGCGGTTTGAAAACGAGCCAAGCCAACAAGCACGGCTTTGAAAAACCAGTTAAAAAACAAGTTTATGATGTTGAAATTGGTGCAACGATTGTGGTTGCGGACTTGGCTGCAAAAATGGCAGTTAAAGTACGCGAAGTTATTAAATCACTCATGAAAATGGGTGAGTTAGTTACGCAAAACCAAGCGATTGAGCAAGAAGTTGCAGCACTTGTAGTTGAGGAAATGGGCCACAACCCAGTTCTAGTATCTGATACGCAAGCTGAAGATAACTTACTTGAAGCTGCTGAAGAGGCACGTGGTGTTCAAACGACACGTCCACCAGTGGTGACCATCATGGGTCACGTTGACCATGGTAAGACATCATTACTTGACCGTATTCGTCGTGCCAAAGTGGCTGCAGGCGAAGCGGGTGGTATTACCCAGCACATTGGTGCATACCACGTACAAACCGATAAAGGCATTATCACCTTCTTAGATACACCGGGACACGCAGCGTTTACTGCAATGCGTTCACGTGGTGCGAAAGCGACAGATATCGTGGTATTGGTCGTTGCGGCAGATGATGGTGTGATGCCACAAACTGCAGAAGCCATTGACCATGCGCGTGCAGCGGGTACGCCAATTATTGTTGCCATTAACAAAATGGACAAAGAATCGGCTGATCCAGACCGCGTATTGAATGAATTGACCACCAAAGAAATCGTACCTGAACAATGGGGCGGTGACGTACCTGTTGCAATGGTTTCGGCGCATTCAGGTCAAGGTATTGATGAACTTCTTGACTTAATTTCAATTCAAGCAGAAATGATGGAATTGAAAGCATCTGAAGAAGGTGCAGCGCAAGGTGTGGTGATTGAAGCGCGTGTAGATAAAGGTCGCGGTGCAGTGACGTCAATTCTGGTACAAAACGGTACTTTGAATGTAGGTGACTTGGTACTTGCAGGTTCATCTTATGGTCGCGTACGTGCCATGACTGATGAAAACGGTAAGCGTATTAAATCTGCAGGTCCTTCAATTCCAGTTGAAATTTTAGGTTTACCTGAAGCGCCAATGGCAGGTGACGAAGTTCTTGTTGTAAATGACGAGAAGAAAGCACGTGAAGTTGCCGATGCGCGTATGGATCGTGAGCGTCAAAAACGTCTTGAGCGTCAAAGCGCAATGCGTCTTGAAAACATCATGGCATCAATGGGCAAAAAAGACGTTCCATTTGTCAATGTGGTATTGAAGACCGATGTACGAGGTACTTTGGAAGCCTTGATTGTTGCCTTGGGCGAGTTATCTACCGATGAAGTACGTGTACGTGTGATTGGTTCAGGCGTAGGTGCGATCACTGAGTCTGACGTTACGCTTGCAGAATCTTCAGAAGCTGTATTACTGGGCTTTAACGTACGTGCTGACAATACTGCGCGTCAAAAAGCCGATGCCGATGGTATTGACATTCGTTACTACAGCATCATCTATCAATTAATTGATGATGTGAAAGATGCGATGAGCGGTAAGCTTGCACCTGAACACCGTGAAACTATTTTGGGTGTTGCAGAAGTGCGTGAAGTGTTCCACTCAAGTAAGTTCGGTGCAGCTGCAGGTTGTATGGTACTTGAAGGCGTACTTCACCGTAACAAACCAATTCGCGTATTACGTGATGATGTGGTGGTATTCCAAGGTGAGCTTGAGTCACTTCGTCGTTATAAAGACGTGGTGGAAGAAGTTCGCGCAGGTATGGAATGTGGTCTTGCAGTAAAAGGCTATAAAGACATCAAACCACTTGATAAGATTGAAGTGTACGATGTTCAATTGATTAAACGGAGTCTTTAATGGCGGGTAGTCAACGTCTGAAGCGTATGGCGGATACAGTACAGCGTGAGCTGTCAGAACTGATTCGCCAAGAGCTGAAAGATCCACGCTTAGGTGGTCTTGTGACCATCTCTGCAGTGAAGGTGAGCCCAGACTTAGGATATGCGGAAGTGTACGTGACCGTCATGGGACGTGAATTAGGCGATGAGCAAAGCGAAACGGCAAATAAAGAAACCTTGGATGTGTTGAATAAAGCATCAGGCTTCTTGCGCCATGAGTTAAGCCGTCGTATTAAGACACGTATTACCCCGCGTTTGCGTTTTCACTACGATAAAACCAATGCCTATGGTAACTATATGTTTGGTTTGATTGCAGAAGCGGTAAAAGATTTACCTCCTGCAGCACCTAAGCAAGATGAAGAATAAATCAGTGATGATAAAAAATGCCACCTTCGGGTGGCATTTTTTTGTCTATCATGTTTGAGCTTTTGCAATGTAAGCAAGGTTATATCGGATACGATGCTTTTTTTAATGCCTGACTAATATTCTAGACCAAATCATCATGGGACTTTTTTTCATAACGACGTAAATTACGACGTTGGCGTTGCCACGGTAATGGACGGTCTAAGGTTTCAGGCACATTGCCACTCATCGAACGTAAACGTAAATGCAGTGCTGCCTGTGCCATTAAATTGGCAGAAACAGGCGCGGTAATAAACGCAAATAGGGTGATTAATACTTCTGCAAAGCCAAATCGTCCTTCAAATGCCGCATAAATAATGGCTGCAATTAAGAAACTGCCTAGTCCTAAAGTGCTGGATTTTGTAGGGGCATGCAGTCGCATAAATAAGTCGGGTAGGCGAACCATGCCAATGCCGCCCACCAACATGAAAAATGCGCCAATAATTAAAAAGAATGACACTAAAATTTCCATGAGTAATTGCATGTTCATTCTCCTTAATCAATCACATGACCACTGGTGAAGTAACGCGCCAGTGCTGCAGTAGACACAAAGCCTAGCATCGCCACCAATAACGCACCTTCAAATAATGAGGTACTGGTCCAATAGATACCCAGAACCACCACCAAGCAGGTCGCATTTAAAAACAAGGTATCCAAGGCCAACAGGCGGTCTACAATTGAAGGGCCAATAATCAGGCGATATAGGCACATAAACATGGACAGCGTAATCGCAACCATGCAGATTCCAAGTGCATAAGGCAGAATCATCATTGCTTTTCTCCTGACTGTGCACCAAAAATTTCAATCAGCGGTTTTTCATAACGATTTTTGATGTCTTGAATATCTACACTTTCATCTGCAGTGTTTAAGGCATGCACCAAAATATCGCCACGGTCTTGGTCAATACCTGCTGTAACCGTGCCTGGTGTGGTGGTAATGATCATCGCCAAAATACTGTTGACCTGTTCGTGTTGTGTTTCGAGAGGGACACGGAACCATTTTGGCTGCATACGGTCTGTTGGGCCAAGTACCAGTTTTGCGACACGAATATTACAAATCATAATATCCCAGACCACCACGAAGAATAAGCGAATGGCTGCAGTCCAGTTGATGTCTGGTGTACGCGCAATAAAGGGCTGGATCAGTTTGGGAATCAAGAGCGCCAAGACCAGTGCCATCAACAGATTCCCTGCAGAAACACTATGCGCCAACATCAGCCAACTCAGTGCCACCAAGACAGATACAAACGGGTGTGGCAGCAGGTTATCCCAAAACGAAGTTTTTGGTCTCGTTTTTTGCATGTTTAGGGCTCCGCAGGTTTGAGTTGAGTATCGCTAGGTTGCTGTGCTTCCTCACGATTTTGCTGTTGAATCTGACGTTGTTTATAGTCAGAAATATGCTCGCCTTCCAAGGTGTTTGGATCAATCACATAGGGAATTAAATGTGCATTGGTGTCAATTGCTTCGCCACCGTACTTGGTTTGAGGTAAGTACAATGGATCATAAGGTTGTACGCTAATCACATTTGCAGCACGGTCTTTTTTCAGAATCAGTGCTTCATAGGCCGCATTATGTTGAATCTGCTGTGCAGTATTCAGCATATATTGTTGAATTGGATTGGCAAATACCACGTACAGCACTAAACCCGTTAGGAGAAAATAAATGACACGGTCATTACGGGGCGGTGCAAGCGCAGGTAGTGCCTGATATTCATAATAGGCTTCAGTTTGCGCATCATCTTCAGGTTTGGTCGCGCGCCAAAATAAAATAAAGCCGACACGGGTGAATGCAATAATACTCAGCAAGCTGACCAAGAGAATAATGCCAATAATCCAGCCTTGATGTGCCATATTGGCGGTGGCTTGCAAAATAAAGACCTTGCCCAAAAAGCCACTAAACGGTGGCAAACCTGCCATCATTAAGGCAATCATGAAGTATGTGATTGCCAGTACTTTGTGTTGCTTCATTTGCGGGGCAATATTGAAGTGATCTTTAAATGCGCCACGTTGTGAGGTAATCCAGCCACACAGCAAATAGAAAGCCGCTGCAATTAAGGTACTGTGTACTAAGTAATACAGTGCGGCTGACCATGCCTGTGTGTTCAGCATCGAAATGGCGATCAGGATCGTACCAATCGAAGACAGCACCATAAAACCGACAAAACGACGTAAGCGCTCTGCACCAATTGCGCCAATGACCCCATACAGTGAGGTAATTAGACCAATCGGCAGCAACCAGTCTTGTAGGATTTTATGGCTCAGTGCATCATCAAATACGGTTCCATTGACCCGCAAAATGGCATACACACCCACTTTGGTCATGATGGTGAATAAGGCTGCCACAGGGGTTGTCGCCACGGCATAGGTTTTAGGAAGCCAGAAACCGACAGGAAGCATAGCGGCTTTAATACCAAATACCACAAATAGCAGTAAGCCACCTGCCACCGCAATTTTATGTGCATCAGCATCGAGTAGCGGAATAAGACGTGCCACATCGGTCATGTTTAAACTGCCGACACTGCCGTAAATCATCCCCAAACCAATTAGGAACAGGGCAGAGGCCAACAGGTTGATGGTGACGTAATGAATCCCGAGTTGAAAACGTGCTTTGCCTTGACCGTGCAATAACAACACATACGAGGCGAGCAACAAGATTTCAAAAAATACGAACAGGTTAAATAAGTCGCCTGTGAGGAATGCACCGCAAAGTCCCATGAGTAGGAAATGCACCATGGTATGAAAATAGCGACCACGTTCATCCCATTTTTTGCTGGAAAACCACAGTAATGGCAAGGCAAGTGAATAAGTCAGTACCAACATGAGGGCAGACAGTTGATCTAGCACTAAAATAATGCCAAACGGGGCGGCCCATTCGCTCAAATTATAAATAATAATTTGCCCACTGCTGACTTGAATTAAATAGCTAATTGCAGTGACTAAACCGAGTGTGGCAGAAAGATAGCTAATGCCACGACGCCATGGCTGACGCCAGTCATGTGAGAGTGAACCAAAGCCCGGATTGCCTAATAGCACTAAAATAAATGCGGTAAAGGTTGGAATCAGGATGCTAAAAATAGGTGAATGCTGTAGCCAAAATTGGAGGAAATCAGTCATTATGGCTCATCCTCACGTGGGTCAAGCAGTGGATGTTCTTCTTTGGCATCGACGTGGTCTGTCCCTGTTTCATAACGGCTACGCAGCGCCAATTGCACAATAAATGCGGTGGTGGCAAAACCAATCACAATTGCGGTTAATACCAAGGCTTGTGGTAATGGGTCGGTGACTTTTGAAGCTTCAGTCAAAATTGCAGGTGCATTGAGCTGAATACGCCCCATGCTGAATAAGAAAATATTGACGGCATAACCAATCATCGCCAAGCCCAAAACCACAGGAAAGGTACGGGCACGTAAAATTAAATAGATTCCTGTCGCGACTAACATTCCAATGGCAGACGCAATTAAAAACTCAATACTAATCATTGCATTACTCCTTTGGAAGTGGGCCAGACATGCCTGAGTGACGTGAGTCGCCCAAGACAGAAATCATCAACATTACCGCACCAACCACCGTGACATACACGCCTACATCAAATAAGGCAGCCGAAGCGAGGTGCATTTCACCAATAATCGGAGGATTGACATAAATATGTGCGCTGGTGAGGAATGGACGTCCCCAGAACCATGCGGCAAGTCCTGTCAGACCTGCAATACTTAAACCCACGCCAATCCAGATTTCGTATAAACGTCCAGATTTAGCTTTGAGCATTTGTTCGGTGTGGTCTTGACCAAGCGCAATGTATTGGATGATCAACGCCATTGCGGTAATTAAGCCCGCAATAAAGCCACCGCCTGGTAAGTTATGACCGCGCAAGAAAATATACAGGCTGACCACAAGGGCGATAGGTAAAATCCATGAGGCGGTAATCCGCAGCATCAACGGTGAAGGATTAAAGCGATAGGTTAAACCTTGGGTCATGATAGTGCCGTGCGCACGCATACCATCCATTAAACACAGCGTACCAATCGCAGCAATGCCCAAGACGGTAATTTCACCAAAGGTATCGAAACCACGGAAGTCCACCAAAATGACGTTGACCACGTTGGTTCCGCCACCGAGTGGAATGGATTGCTGATTAAAGAACCATGAAATTGAATTGTGGTCGCGAGTCATAACCAGCCACGCAATCCAGCCGATACCAATGCCGCCACCAATCGCAATGAAGGCATCTCGCCAACGACGTGAACGGCTAGATTCATACGGGGTCAATTGTGGGAGCAGCGATAGACTCATCAGCAATAAAACAGTGGTGACGACATCAACCGTGATTTGAGTTTGTGCCAAGTCGGGAGCAGACAGTCCGACAAACATCATGGTGACGACCAAGCCAACTGCACCGCTGATTAAGACAGCTTTGATGCGCTCATGGTGGAACCACAGCATCATCCAGCAGGCAGAGAACAGCAATAACCATAAAACAATGGCAATCATAGGCGCATGTGTGAGTTCACGTGTGCCAGTTGTTAATCCCTGATTGAATAATGGTAGCGCGACCATGAATACCGTAAAAGCAATGATCCACACCAAATAGCTTTGCAGTGAACCATTTTCGGTTTTACGTTTGATTTTGCGTGAAACTTGTAGCAAATGTTTTAAGAATAATTCAAACAGCAGTTTGCCTTGGAATTGACCTAAATGTGGGTCGAGGTCAATTTCACGGATTTTTCCACCTTTGGCGAGCGAGAAATAGAAAATGATCCCGCCAAGCAGTGCAATAACACTCATCAGCAGGGGAAGATTAAAGCCATGCCAAATTGCCAGATGTGTGCCTTCAAACTGCGACAGTTGGGTACTGGCACGAGTCGTGCTATTGACAATATGCTCGACCAATAAGGCAGGCATCAAGCCGACTAAAATACATAAAACAGCCAATAAAGTTGCGGGTGCACGCATGCCAAACGGAGGTTCGTGAGCTTCTTTGTTTGGGACATCTTTACCAATTGGACCATCAAAGAAAACGCCGTGTACCAAACGTATTGAATAGGCCACTGCAAAAATACCCGCCAGTGTCGCAACAATTGCAGAAACCAACAGTACAGGGCCAGATAAGTTTGCTACCAGTTCAGTGAAGAACATTTCTTTGGACAAAAAGCCGTTGGTCAACGGTACGCCAGCCATAGAGGCCGCGGTAATCATAGTGAGGGTGGCGGTAAAGGGTAATAGTTGCCATAAGCCACTAAGTTTGCGTAAATCACGTGTGCCTGATTCGTGGTCGATAATTCCTGCAATCATAAACAGGGCCGCTTTAAAGGTGGCGTGGTTGATGATGTGGAAAATTGCAGCAGCTACTGCTAACGGTGAACCAATGCCGAGTAAGCACATGATCAGACCTAAATGACTGATGGTGGAATACGCCAATAAGCCTTTTAAATCTTCTTTGAAAATGGCAAAGAATGCTGCCATACACAGGGTAAATAGACCAATAAAGGTGACTAGGTTGTGATATAACGCTGCGCCTGCAAAAATTGGCAATAAGCGCGCCAGCAAGAAAATCCCTGCTTTGACCATCGTTGCCGAATGTAGATAGGCAGAAACAGGCGTGGGTGCAGCCATGGCATTGGGTAGCCAGAAGTGAAACGGAAATTGCGCACTTTTGGTAAATGCACCCAATAAAATCAGCAATAAAGTTGGTACAAATAAATGATGACTTTGAATTTGTTCAGTCATCATTAAGATTTGGTCAATTTGATAGGTGCCTGTGATTTGCGCCAATAACACAAAACCACCGAGCATGGCGAGCCCGCCCATGCCTGTAATGGTCAGTGCCATACGTGAGCCGCGTTGTGCTGCCTCGTAATTGCTCCAATAACCCACCAATAAGAAAGAGGAAATACTGGTCAGTTCCCAAAAAGTCAGCAACAAAATCAGGTTATTGGAGAGCGAAATTCCCAACATGGCAGCCATAAACAGCATGAGGAGAACATAGAGTTTACTGAGCGAGTTTTGTGGACTTAAATAATAATAGGCATAAATAAAAATGAGTGTGCCGATCCCCGTGATCAGCAAGGAGAATAATAAACCAAGCGCATCTAGACGAAAGCTTAAATCAATCCCCAACTGTGGCAGCCAAGACCATGTTTGAATGATCGTTTCGCCATTAAAGACTGCTTTTGCTTGAGTCAGGAGCAGAATAAGACTGCTCAGACTGACGCCAATCGCCCCTAAAGCCGTTACCCCGCGTGAAAATTGTTTCAGCCACGAGACAAGGGTTGTGCCCAGTACTAACGGTAACAATATAATAATCGGTAGCACACTCATATCCATTGTCGTGAATAGGTTGAAAACCTAAAGGATGAATCTTATCTTCCAAGGATTACAGGACAGCAACACACCATCCAAAAGATTCAATCTTGAAAGCCAATCAGTCGTGTCAGTAAACACGTAGTCTATTGTTTTGATGAGCGTATTGTCGCAACTTAAACTCAAAACAAGATCATGCAAAAATAATTTTACATGGCTAGGCGGCTCAAGCAGCAAAAAATATGCTGATCTTTCGCTGACGATGCAGCGAATAAGGTTGTGCTTGGTTTGGTTAAAGCTGTGTTAAAAATATTTAGATGCGTCAATCTACAACCTAGTTGAATTATGGATGAAGTTGATCTGCATCTGCTGCATTTTTACAGCATTCACCGTGTTTGAAAGGTCAATAGACACTATTCAAGGTATAAAAAAAGTTGTATTGCGCAACTTTAAAAACTACAGCAAAATCGGATTTTACTATAAAAGTTCAAAATTAATCTGATTTTATTACATGAATAAAACAACATCAATTTTTTTTGCATACAGCAAAGTCATTATATACCGTCTGTTATATGCGGGATAAAGTATTTCCTTGCTTTTTGGCCAAGTATGCCTTGAAAGACTTCGGCAATTAAGATTCAGGCAATTGATCAGGTGTTGGCTCACTATCCAATTGCTGTAAGCGTTGCAGCAATTCCTGTTTTTGTTCGGCAGTTAAATGGTTTTGAATCTGCTGCAAAATTTCAGCCGTGCCTAATTGTGTTGGGTTTTGTTCTTGTAGGCTGACGTCTTCTGTCGTGTGAGTGGTTTCTAGCACATCAGCATAAATTTCTGCAAACTGCGGTTGTAAACTTTGCCATGCGATGGGATGCAGCTGTTGATGTTCCAGTTTTAAACATTGAAAGCGTTCCGCTTGTTCCAAAAGTTCGCTGCGGTTGCCTGTGGCAATAATTTGTAAGCGCGGAAAAGCTTGATGTAAACGGGTCAGTATTTGTGCGGCCTGTTGTTGATCGAGCTGATGATCAATCTGGTCAATCAACAAAATACCATCTCCCTCGCGACACGGATACAAACTGTTTGGGTTTAGCAAACAGAGGCGACGTACAATATCGCCTACCAGAGCAATCCAGTTGCGCTGACTGTTCGACAATTGCTGATACAGCATATCTTTGCCCTGACAGCGCACCATGAGTTGTAATTTAGGCAGATGTTGTAGATATAGGTCTTCAATTTCAGGCAGCACGATTTGTAAGGCATCTTTCAGTGCTTGTAAACTCGGTGCATGCATTTGGGTATAGGCATGCAATAAGGACTGATTCAGGGTTTGTGCGAGTTCGCTTTGTTGTTGCTGATATAGCTTGTGTAAAAGCTGCGCACTTTGGGCATTTTCAATATCGGAAATTTCCCGCAACCATTCAAAAAAACGAGTAAATGTCGTGAATGGAATCGCAGCAATTTCGTAGGCATGTCCAGGTTGTAAAATCAGCGGATTATTTTTATTGAGTAAATTAACTTCATTCACGAAGCGTTCTGCAGGGTAGTAGGCAATCAGCGGTAGACCTTGCATCGGGTCATGTTTAATGGCGTGTTGATAGAGCTGCACCATTTTTTCAAGCTTGGCGGTTTCTGCTTTGCTTACTCCTACGCCGCTACTATTCAGGGTTTTATATAATTGCCAGTCACAATGTTGGGTGCTTTCAATTTGCGTGTTGCTTGATTCTGCCAAACTGCCTATTTCTGCTGGAATCTCCACACACACATCAATTTTTGCTTGTAAGCGCGTTTGCATAATATCTTGATCTTGCATGACCAAGCCCGCAGTGCGTAAATCTTTATAACGTGCAGCAAACCAGGTTAGTGCCTGATAACTAAAGCGTAATAGCGAAGTCTTCCCCGCACTTTGGTCTCCTAAAATAAGGGTGATGGGAAGATCGTGATAATTGAGTTCGAGTTTTAGGTCTGCAAAATGGGTGATGTGTCTGAAATGAACCGATGTAATTTTCATAGCGCACCTGCTGCAATTACCCCACCGCTTTGCGTAACGATGTCGGCATTTTTATTTTCAGTTGTTGTACCAAATCGTAAATATGATGAATATTTAAACTGACTTTAGCACGTGTGCATGCCACGTACAGTAATCTTAATTCTTCATCGCTAATTTTATGCTCTTTGTCGTTCAGTTTAAATTGGTAGTCGTCTTCAATATGTACCCGATTCCATTCTAAACCTTTGGCTTTATGCGCTGTCGAAATAATATAGTCGGCTTGGTCAATTGGGGTGATTTTTGCCAACGCCCGTTTGAGTGGATTAGTACCATGATCATCCACCAGTTTGACCAAAGGTTTAATGTCGCTGCCATCGTTGGTTTCACAATATTCATGTACATCATGCCAAGAGTTAAACCATGCCAGTTCTGGAACGTCGGTCACACGTTTGCCTTGTTTGAGCATCGCGGCAGCATCCACAAAACGGTTTAAGCGCACATGGTCGGCTTGCAGACTGACTTTATCGCCATGCACTAAACCTGCCAGTAGCAGTTCCATGGCACGGGCGTTGGTACGGCATAAAATCGCATCACGCATTTTGGTATGCGGTTTGTTGACCACTTTGGAATGTAATTCTGGATTGCCCAAGAGTGGCACGGTTTCATTCAGCCCACCTAAAATGGCATTGGCGGTCAGGGCAATTTCTTCACCAAAACGGAACGATGTGGTCAGTCGTGATTCAGGCAAAGGTAATTGCTGCATGGCATTGATTGCACCACGCCAAGCATAGATTTGTTGATGCGCATCGCCCACATAAATCACTTGAGTATTACGTTGCTTGAGTAAAATGCCCAGCATGAGCGGGTCGGCATCTTGAGCTTCGTCAAACAGCACATAATCGGCAGGAATGTTAGGTTCAGACAAGGCCCAAAGTTTCAGATAAATATCGTGTCCAATGCCTGCCTGATGATTCGGGTCAATTGACTCCAACCAGCGTCGTTCTACCGCAGGATAAAGATGCTTTTGTAAGGTGTCGATGTCATCTGGATGCAACCAACTGGGTGCTTGTAAATGTCGTGGGGCAGGGTATTGCGAACTGGTCGAGCAGAAATGACTCACGGCATTGGCCACCAAACTGGCTAAACGACTTGGCATCAACACATATTTTTCATAGCGTCCGCCCATCATACGTCTAAGGGTAATCGGTTCTAAACGATACTCTTTGGCAATAAAACTTGGACTTAAACGGGGTAGGCGTAATTTGTCGGTGACTCCACGTGGAACGCTGCGATATGCAAGCGAGTGAAATGTACGACAATCGACCTGACGATGAAATTTACTTTGTGCTTCTGCGGCAATGGCTTTGTTAAATGCCAAGTACATGCCACGCCGTTCTGGCATGGCATCACTGATCATTTGTAAGGTCGTGGTTTTACCTGTACCTGCATAGGCAATCACTTTAAAAGATTTGCCCAGACGTGCATTATCTATAGCAGTGGCTTGCTCATAGGTCGGGCGAGGCTTGGTGATTACAGACACAGATCAGGGTTGGCTTTTCGCGTTAATGGCTACGGTTGGCTTTTTCAACCAAGCCTGATAAACCTTGACGACGAGCCAATTCATTCAGTACCACTTGCGGTTCAATATCGAAATAACCCAACATGACAATGCTGTGGAACCATAAATCGGCCACTTCATAAATCAGGTCATTTTTGTTGTTGGCATTGGCTTCGGTGTTGAAATCTTTGGCGGCAATAATTGCTTCCACGGTTTCTTCACCGACTTTTTCCAAAATTTTATTCAAGCCTTTATGGTATAGCTTGGCTACATAAGATGAGTCAGGATTAGCGGTTTTGCGCTCGCTCATCATTTGCCCTAAATAAGCCAAAACTTCAACCTGTTCAGCTTGTGCCTTTGATTGGCTCATGGCTAAGGTGTGAGCATTGGCGGCTTGTTCACCATAAATTTGATTCGGGTCTTTCAGCTGTGCATCTACAATTTCCCAACCATTGGCGGTGAGTTTGCGATAGAAACAAGATTCACGCCCTGTGTGGCAAGCAATTCCACCATGTTGTTCAATTTGCAGGATAATCACATCGGCATCGCAGTCCAGACGAATCTCGTGCACAGTTTGAAAGTGTCCAGATTCTTCACCCTTGTGCCACAATTTATTGCGTGAACGTGAAAAATACACCGCCTGATTTTTTTCGGCAGTCAGTGCCAAGGCTTCACGGTTCATCCACGCCACCATCAACACACGTCCTGTTTGATGATGCTGTGCAATGGCAGGCACTAATCCTTGTTCGTTAAATTTTACTTCATCGAGCCATTGCAAGTTATTCATGAGTTGTTCACCAAAATTAATTTAAATTGTATGGACGCTATTTTCTGAGCGCACGATTTTGCATCGTCCCTATAGTGTACGTGATTCAAGACAATTTACCTAAATTATCTTGCCAGATTTGTACTGTCAAAGCGTTTGCATAAATTGAGGGAAGTTTTGTTTTTCCACCATTTCCAGAAATTCATCGCCCAAACGCTGACTTTCTGCCACCGATTGTTTCCATAAGCGAATGCGCTGTGCCTGATCTAAACCTTTTAAGGTGAAGTCTTTACGATCGGGCAAACGGCCTAAAGGCAAGCTGCTTAAATATTCTGCCGAAGGTGATAGCAAGAGTGTCCGGGCCTGATTTTCAGGATTGGCTTTACGATGCTTCAACATTTTATCAAACCAGCCAGGGGTAATGCTGTCGGTAAAGTGTGGGTACAGCACAATGCCCTGACTTTGGTAAGGTAAATCTAGATGGTAGTCAATTAAGCCACCATCCCGATAACTGCCCACGGGCGCATCAGGAATGTCACGAATAGCAGACATCACCCCGGGAATAGACGCTGAGGCGAGCAGCCACGGTGCGACATTCTGCTCATTCAGGGCTTGGTAATGGGTGACAAAATCATCCTCTACCATAAACTGCTGACCTTGCGCAGGTTGGCTGATGACGCGTTGCATAAATAAGCGGTTATGTTTGCGCGCAATGGCATTGCTACCAATAATTCCAGCCACAGATGCTAGCAAAGGCAAGGCTTGGTCACTTTGGAAAATATGTTGAGCTTTGACGGAAATGACCGTGAGGTGATAGTCAGGATGCTGAATCAGTTGTTGTTGCTGTCCCTGAATCAGTTCAAACAGCATATTTTGACAAATCTCAGCGACTTCTTGGCGCGACATTTTTTTATGAAAATACAAGTTGGTATATAAATCGGACAGGCGTTCAGTGCCTTGTTTTGCGCCCCACGCCAAAATACTGGCAAAGCGCCAACTGCCAATTGAAGAACCGACCACAGTACGACGCTTTGGGGCTTGGGCAAAAAACTCGCCAAAAATAGCTTGGTCTAAGCCTTGAATGCCAATACCTTTGGGGCCGCCTGCTGCACCTGGAATAATATCGACGTGTTGGGCATGTAAGCCTTCTTGTTCAATCAGTTGGCGTGCCAGATGTCCTGCGCGAATACTGAGTGCAGGGGCACGTTTATGCAAAAGCTGAGTCATGCTTGATCTATAACGCTACAAATGTGCATTAATTGTAGGCGTGGTGATTTTTGCAACAATGGCGAGAGGCATCATTTGGTGACTGATGAGTCATGCGGTAGTTTTTAGGATGAGTTAGAGAAAATCAGCGTGATAAAAAAGCCTGCTTTAAAACAGGCTTTCTAATTTTTTTATCGTCTAATCAGTTTGTTATCAAGCAATGTGGCTTTATTTAGCTATACGCCAAATCGCCAAGAAACTTGCCAACGCGATTAAAACAATAGAGACATACCACGGTGCAATAATCGCAATGGAGAGGAAAATGGCCATAATGCTGCCAAAAATCCAGCTGCGTTTTTGCTGATGTTCCATTTGTAGACGCATGCTTTGTAATTCATGCAATTGTTTGGAATGCCAAGCCGATTGGTTTTTTAAACCATTTAAACTGTCAATCATTAAACTTGGTAAGTCTTGCGCACCCAGTAACAGGTCGGGAATTTGCTGCCCAATTTCTTTGACATTTTTGACTGGATTCATATTGGCTTTAATCCAATCCGTTAAAATTGGTTTTGCCAGTTTCCAGATATCCAGTTCTGGATATAAGTCTGTGCCCAAGCCTTCAACATGCACCAATGTTTTCAGGAGTAGCATCAATTGCGGTGGAATTTCCAAATGGAAACGACGTGCAATATCCATGACCTGAATCAGAATGCCTGCAAAGTCCAATTCGTGCATCGGTTTAGACACCATTGGCCCGACAGTACGGCGCATTTCACGGGCGAGAGCATCTTGATCTGTGCCCGGTGGAATCCAGCCAGCTTGGTGTACCACTTGAATCAGCTGCATAAAGTTGCTGTTCATCACCGCCAGCAACATACGTGCTACGGTCATTTGGTCATGCTTGGACAGCTCGCCCATAATCGCACAATCTAGCGCAATAAAACGCGGATTATTCGGATTGATGGTTTCCACAAAGACGTTGCCAGGATGCATATCGGCGTGGAAAAAGTTGTCACGGAACACTTGGGTAAAGAAAATCGTGAGGCCTTTTTCTGCCAAATCGGCACGATTCATCCCCAAACGATCAAAGGTTGCCGTGTCGGAAATTGGCACACCTGTAATGCGCTCTGCCACCATCACATCTTTACTGTCCATATAGACTTCAGGCACGTACATCATGCTTGAGCCTGTAAAGTAGTGACGCATGCGGCGGGTGTTATCCGCTTCTAAGGTCAAATCCAGTTCGTTGAGAATAATTTGACGATAGTCCTGAATAATTTCAGATAAATGTAGAGCGCGTGCCGCTTCCAGACGTTTTTCCAGTGCTGCACCGAGCCATTCCAGAATTTCAAAATCTTGTAGAATTTGCTGGCGAATATCGGGACGGGTGACTTTAACGACGACTTCACGACCATCATGCAAGGCAGCGGTATGGACTTGCGCAATGGAGGCTGCTGCTAAAGGTTGCTCATCAAAACGGGCAAACAGGGTGTTGATGTCTGCCTTGAGCGATTGCTGAATTCGCATTTGTGCCACGTCAGAACCGAATGGTTTGACACGGTCTTGTAGCAACACCAATTGCTGTAAAACTTCAGGCGGAATCAGGTCACGACGCGTAGACAGCAATTGCCCAAGTTTAATTGCCAATGGTCCCATTTCTTCTAAAGCTTCTTTGAGCTTCAGCGGGTTTTTACGTTCTTTACTTGACCAAGCCGCAGGGTGCATGCGAATAAAACTGAGCGCATGACGTGCCTTTTCTGGTAGTTCTTCCGCAGGAAACAACGTGTCGAGTCTATAGTGCGCGGCAATGCGCCAAAGTTCGAGTAAACGCGAAACGTGCGGAATCATAAAGACTTATTCCCTAGGGTTGAGTGGAGTTTAAGGTGTCAGAAGCGGTATCTGGCTGTGCATCAAGCTGCGCTTGTAGCTGTTGAATTTTGGCTTCGGCGCGGTCTAAATTTTGTTGAAAAATGCGCGTGTCTTGTTGTAAGTCATCCATTTGCCAGCGTGGGGCAAATAGACCACTGTCTTCTTTTAGGGCATCTTCAGCAAAGAACAAATGGCTGTGTAGACTGCGTTTTAAATGCTTGGGTGCAAGCTGAATTTTGCCAACTTCATGAGCCAAAGCAGGACCAATCCAAGGGCTTAAATGTGCGGCCAAGTCTAGTTCAGCCTGCTGCATAATGCGCTGAATATCTTGTAAAAGATGATAGTCACCTTGTAGGGGAATATTGCCCACTTCATCGGATAGCAACAGTTTGAGCAATTGCACCACATTTTTAACATGCAAAGTGGTCGTTGCGGGGCTGATATTTTGCGCTTGATCAAACGGGCGTTGCTCAAAAATAGAAGGCTGCTCGCTGTGACCTGTTGCAGTAGGTTCTAAACGAACTTTGTTGTCATCAAAAAAGACATCTACAGAAAGCTGTGGCGAATCGAGCACCACACGCAACATTTTGCCGTGTAGTTGGTTGAGCTGGATGCGAGTAATCGCATCCAAATCAATAACATGATGAATCAGTTTCTCAACTGCACCAAGGGCGAGAATTGACCACATTGCGGTACGCCTTAGAGTTTAAAACCACGGTGAACGGCAACAATACCACCAGTCAGGTTGTGGTAATCACAGTTTTGGAAGCCTGCCTGTTCCATCATGCCTTTTAAAGTGCGTTGATCTGGGTGCATACGAATAGATTCAGCCAAGTATTTGTAGCTTTCTGAGTCGTTTGCGACAATTTTACCCATCAATGGCAATGCTGTGAATGAATATAAATCGTAGAGTTTTGAGAACGGTTCAAATACTGGTTTTGAAAATTCTAAAATCAATAAACGACCACCCGGCTTGAGTACGCGGTACATCGCTGCCAAAGCTGCATCTTTATCGGTCACGTTACGTAAACCAAATGAAATAGTCAGTAAGTCAAAGCTGTTGTCTTCAAATGGTTCTAAAGTTTCGGCATTCGCCAACACGAAATCGACATTGGTACAGCCTGCATCAATTAGACGGTCACGGCCAACATTCAGCATAGATTCGTTAATATCTGACAGTACCACATGACCTGTAGGGCCAACTTCACGGCTAAAGACTTTGGCTAAGTCACCCGTACCGCCTGCAATGTCCAGTACGCGCTGACCACGACGTACACCTGACATATTAATCGCAAAGCGTTTCCATAAGCGGTGAATACCAAATGACATTAAGTCGTTCATAATGTCGTATTTGCTTGCAACCGAGTGGAAGACTTCTGCGACTTTCTGGGCTTTATCTTCACTGCTGACGGTTTGGTAGCCGAAGTGTGTGGTTGCACCGACATTGCCTGTGTTGGCACCGCGCGGCAAATTATATTTTGGCACTGAACCCGTAACAGGTGTATCCGTTAATTTTTGTTCTAAAGATTGTTGCTGACCTTGTGGAGCGCCTTGCGGTAGAGGTTCGGTTAAGAATGGACTCACTTTGTCTGTTGGTTGTGCCGACTCGGGAGTAGCGGTAGGCGTTTGATTTTCATTCGACATTGGAGTCACTCCTCAGGATAAAAAGGCTTAAGGCTGCAGTGTATGCATGATGACAGATTCTAAGCACTTGTACAGTAATCATCATGCAATTGTTATGAATAATATACAGAAAAAACCAAAGATAGCGTAAGTGTGCTGAATAAGTGTTGGTTATTTCACACATTGGGATTATGAAAATGGATGTAAATCACCTGCATGTACTTTGGCAATAATTTCCCGTTCTGTGGTAGTAAATTGCTTCACAAATTTCTCTGCGGACTTTAATGGTTTCATGGCTAAAAAGCCATCTTGCATAAACTCATACATAATTTGAAAACTGTATTTTTGCGCCGCGCCTTTACACATTTTAAAAGCGGTATAGACCACAAAAGAGCGCATATATTTATCTAGGTTTTTACCCAGTTCATCCAACATATTTAATTGTTTTAAGCGTGCTTCGCCCTGATCGAGCTTTAAATAAGTCAGACGCATCATCTCATCATTTAAAGGCATATTTTCAGGATAGTCCTGTAGCAATTGTATCGCGACTTGTTCATCTAACTGCACTGCCAAAATCGCCAGACTTACCCCAGAAGTCCCTGTTTTTATTGCATTTTCAGGGATGATTTTTTCAGCTTTGTGTGCATATTTCAGTAGGCGAGCAATTTGACCTGCCAAAGCGTCAAAATCTGGACCGCCATATAAGCGGTTTAAAAAATATTCAGCCATCAAGACATTGTGCTTTTCGGCAAACTGTGTGGCATGGGTGCGTTGCATACGCTGTTTTTGCCATGTTTGAACATCTTGTAAGCGTTGAAAAAGCATAGGATTTTTATGATATTTAAATTGATAATACAGTTCTAACAGCTCATCTAAAGCAGCAAGTTTAGACATAGGGTGTCTCATTATTGAGTTGAATGGGCAAATCTTAATGTGAGTTTGATCTCGTCGCTATGACAAATTACACAGAATTCCAAACGGCAAAGGTCAGTGTGTGAGATTAATCTACAAAAATACGCGAAAAGTTGTTAAAAAATGGGTCGATATTCGTATACTGATCAAAGTCTGTCGCTCATTCTAATATCGTAAATATAGACGAATGATCAGCAGAGCTTAAATAACACAACAATAGGGTAGATGATGTCACAAGCACATACTGAATTTAAACTCATGGAAGAAGAACAACTTTCAGTCGAGCTAATTGAAGCCCAATATGCTTTAAAAAATACCAAAGGTGAAAAAAATGCCAAAAGTTTGCTGATTTTAGTGAGCGGCATTGAATTGGCGGGGAAAGGAGAGTCGGTCAAACAACTTAGGGAATGGGTCGATCCGCGTTATTTAAGGGTAAAAGCCGATGCGCCACACCCGTTTAATCCCAAACAGACACTTTGGCAGCCTTATGCACGTTTTATTCCTGCCGAAGGTCAAATTATGGTGATGTTTGGCAATTGGTATAGTGACTTATTAAGCACAGCCATGCATGTGTCTAAAAAAATTGATGACACCATGTTTGATAACTATGTCGAAAAAATGCGTGCCTATGAAGAAGACTTAAAAAATAACCATGTGGATGTCATTAAAATCTGGTTCGATTTATCGTGGAAATCACTACAAAAACGACTAGATGATATGGAACCGAGCGAAGTGCATTGGCATAAATTGCACGGCTTGGATTGGCGCAATAAAAAGCAATATGACAGCTTGCAAAAGCTGCGCCAACGCTTTACCGATGACTGGATTATGATTGATTGCGAAGATGAAACCATCCGCGATCAACAATTTGCACAGCATATTTTACGTGCTTTAGAGCATTGTCCTGTGCATCCGACCAGTTCGGGCATCACTTGGCAAGCTGCAGAAATTCCAGAAGTTTTGCTTAATCCTGTATCTGAATCGGTCAATGAGGATGACTATAAAGCAGAGTTAAAGAAACTCACGAAAAAAGTGGCAGATGCACTGCGTTTAGATAACCGTAATGTCAGCATTGTTTTTGAAGGAATGGACGCAGCAGGCAAAGGCGGCGCGATTAAACGGATTGTAAAAAAACTGGATCCGCGTGAATACGAAATTTACACCATTAGTGCACCTGAAGCCTTTGAAATCAGTCGTCCTTATTTGTGGCGTTTTTGGACGAAAATTCTGCCTGAAGAAAAAATCAATATTTTTGACCGTTCTTGGTATGGGCGGGTATTGGTAGAACGTGTAGAAGGTTTGATTAGCCCACTGGAATGGCAGCGTTCTTATGACGAAATCAACCGTTTTGAAAAAGACTTAAATGATCATCAAACTGTCGTCATCAAATTTTGGTTAGCCATTAGTAAAGATGAGCAGGAGCTGCGTTTTAAAGCACGTCAGGAAACCGCACATAAGCGTTTTAAAATTACAGATGAAGACTGGCGCAACCGTAGCCGTTGGGATGATTATTTGGTGGCAGCGGCAGATATGCTGCAACGTACCAGTACCGAATATGCACCGTGGCACATCATTCCGAGTAATGACAAAAATGCAGCACGTTTGGAAATTTTAAGAACCATCTTGAAACAATTCAAGGCAGAATAATCTGCCTCGAGGATGCAAAGACTGCGTGTTAAGTTAGCTGAATTTGAGTCTGTTTAGTTTAAAAATTAAGCATTCACAACTTTGGCTTGTTTAAGCTGAATGCTTTTTGCCAGTTTATAGCTTTCTTCAACATGCGTTTCGGCAATTTTTTTCATAATAAAATAACCCAAACCTGCTGCCACCATTTGTCCACCCAATGGAATAAACTTGGTGACTTGTTTGGTGATGTACTTGGCTGCGACATTATTCAGGGATTTTTTTACTGCAGTACGCGCCACGACTAAGCCTGAAAATTCCACACCGCGTTTACGCAATTCGCTCCAGTGGACTTTTCGGGTTTCAGGATCATACACGCTGACTTGCTCAGGAGATAAGCCAAAACGTGCATTAATTTCTGGAATCAGTTGCGACAAGATGCCCACATCAATGACAACGTCTAAGAACGGCACAGGAATGACGGCTGCACCTGCAGAAAAATAGGCACGTTTTTTGACCAGTTCTAGGCATTCTGCACGAATCATTTCCAAGTCTAGGCTTGGATCAATACTGTCTGGAATTGTCTCTCTTTTTATCATAAGTACAACCTTAAAATGGCGGATAATCGTATGCTGTTTGGTAAATTAAACCACTTTATTCAAAGCACTTTTTGAATAAAGTAGGCAATAAAAGTATGCTTGTAAAGTGGCATACACCGTTGTAAGTGTATAGCCAATAATCTTTATTCTTTTGTTGTGCTTGAGGCAAATGATAGATCAACGGCCTTCTAGTACATTTAATACATTCTTATTCAAAATAAATTAAAGGATACCTTATGGCGATTCATGTCATACAAAGCCAACGTATAGAAGTTTTAGTCAATGAAATGCTGAAAACCATACGTCAACCGACATCGAATCCGCTTCAGGTGCTACAAACCCAGCATTTTATTGTGCCTTCAGTGGCAGTAGAAAAGTGGCTGACGGAAAAAATAGCCGAGCAAAAAGGCATTAGTGCCAATACTGAATTTCATCATCGTATTCGTGCCTTTCAATGGGCCGCTTATCAGGCAGTTTTAGACGATAAAGATCGGGTGCGTCAGGCAAATATTCCGCGTATTGTGATGCAATGGCGTGTGTTTTATGACTTACAACCGTGGATACAACACGAACAAAACCCACTTCCTGCCGAGCATGCTTTACATCGTTTGATTCAGCGAATTTATGACAGCGCAGAGCAATTGTCACAGGGTTTAGAAAAGCAGCTCAAAAAGCAAAACATGCTGTATTGGGTGGCAGATAAAGTTTCACGTTTATTTAGCAATTACATGGTTTATCGTGGTTTTTGCCAAAAAGGCTGCGAGGGTGTCTGCCAATGTCAAAGCAATTGGTTAGCGGTTTGGGGACAGCAGAAACGCCTGAACTTAAAGCAGCAAATTTATATCCCTAAAAACTTTGAGAGCGAAGAAGAAAAACAAGCGGCATTGGAAATAGCCGCATTTACTCAAGAGCAAGCCGAAGAATTAGAGCAATGGCAAAGTTGGTTGTGGTTGCATATTTTTCATGCAGATTTTGAAAAAATGCAGGAGATTGATCTGCAATTTTGGCAAGCTTTGGGCGAGCCTGAAAATCCAAATTCGTGTATTAACAAATTACCCAAACAGTTGGTGATTTTTACCTTATTAGACTTGCCGCCAAGTCAATTGTGGTTTATTCGCCGTTTGGCACAGTATATGGATATTTTTATTCTGCATTACAACCCATCGCAAGAATATTGGGCAGACATGGTCGATCCTAAGTGGAAATTAAACATGGATGCGCGAATCAAAAGTCGTTTTATTCGTGAGATGGAAAGTCAAAATAAAACCGTAAGTGATGATGATATTGCTGCATATATCAAAAAATATAATGGCGAATTTAATGCCGATATGCGCGAGTCACATCATCCTTTGCTGACACGCTTTGGTAAACAGGCACGTGATCACTTTTCTTTATTGGCGGCGTTGTCAAGTGGTGATGAAGGCGAGTGGTATGATCTTTTCCCTGAAGAAGAGCCGCAACATTTACTTGGCAAAATTCAATCGGATGTATTGAATTTGGTTGAGCCAGTCGCGCAGGCGTATGACTTAGACCCTGCCGATGAGTCATTGCAAATTCATGTGTGTCATTCAAGTTTACGTCAGCTTGAGGTACTCAAAGATCGTTTAATTGCATGGCTAGGACAAGATGACAGCCGCCAAGCCAGTGATATTTTGGTATTGAGTCCGAAACTCAAAGAACAAGAGTCTTTAATTCGCAGCGTATTTGCTGCACCGCCAAGTGAGCGTGATCTCTATCAGAAAGGACAACAAAAAGCACAGCAGAATCAAGCTACTTTAGGGCATCAACTCAGTCAAGATAGTGTGTATTTGCCTATTCAAATTGCAGGCATCAGCTCTTTAGACATTCATAATGCTTGGCGTGCGGTGGTTGGGCGTATAGCGCTAGTACAAGGACGTTTTAGCTTTGAGGAGTTTGGCGACTGGTTGAGTTTGGCTGCCACACAACAGCGTTATGCCTTGAATTTAAACAACATTGAGCGCATGAATGAGTTGTTGGCCAATGCAGGTTTTAAACGTGGTTTAGATGCCGAGCATTTAAAACGCAGCCTGAGTGCAGATGATCAAGATTATCGGTTCAGCTTAAAGTTTGCTTTAGATCGTTTGGCTTTGGGCGTTGCAGTGCCAGAGCATTGCGTGGTTCAGCACACTTTAAGTTATGCCGATGTGCAAAGTAGCGATTTTGAATTGATTTTTAAACTGGTTCAAATTTATCAGGATTTTGCACAGCGCCGTGATTGGCTAATTCAGCATGAATTGGGGCAAGCCAAAACGGTGGAATATTGGCTTAAACAACTGATGCAAGACCTGAGTGAGTTTCAGGATGCAGGGGTAGATGTGTTGGCATCGGTGTTTAGTTTGGTGCAAAAACATGACCGTATGCTGACCTTAGCCAGTTATTTTGATGTGCAGTCGGGTCAAGATTTGCGTCATTTAAGCTTACCGCTGGATTATATTCTGCAAGAAATTTCAGCCCAGCTCGAAACCCAACTCGAACAAGCCAGTCCATCGGGCGCCATTACCTTTAGCCAAATTGGTGCAATTCGTCCGCTGCCATATAAGTTGATTGTGATGTTGAATTTGGACAATGGCGTGTTCCCAAGTCGTGATCAGCAATTGGCTTTTGATTTGATGCAACTATTAAAACCACAACTGGGAGATCGTTCACGCATTGAGGATGATCAGGGGGCGTTTTTAGACAGTTTATTGTTGGCGCAAGACAGTGTTTGGTTATTTTATAACGGTTTTGATGTCAGCGATGGTGAGGTACGTGATCCATCCGTGCTGGTGCAGGAATTTGTGCAGCATTTGGAATTGATTGTGAAACATCCCGATAGGGCTAGCGATTCACGCTTAAACTTGAACGGTGTCGAGATTCCTGCGCAATTGAAATCTCTTTATCACCTGCATAGTTTGCAACCTTTTGATCAACTGCGTTTTGCCGAAAGCCGTGAAGTTCGCTTTAAAGATCAATGGTATCGGGTTGCCAAACAAATGCAGCAAGAAACCACACCACGCGAAGCATGGTTTGGTGAATATCCATTATTGCCACAAGACGTGGTGGTACTCGACAGTATGCAATGGATTCGAGATGTGTGTTTCCCTGCGCGTGCCTATTTAAAAGCGATTGGGGTCGAAAATTTACAATCCGACACTGCTGCAATGAACCACGAGCCGCTGATTTTAAATGGCTTGGAAAAATATAGTGTGCGTGATTTTTTACTGCAACATGGCGAGCAAGATGCAGAAAGCTTGTTGCAAGATACCTTGCCTGTGGGTAAAACCTTAAATGCCACGTTTCAAACGGGACTGCAAGAACAGCAATATTTACGTGACACACTCCAGCAATTTGCAGACGAGGCAACCACAACAACGCAACAGCTTTGGAAAATGAATCCGCATTTGCATATCCGTATTCAAGTGCCTGAACAGCCGACAAAGCTTTGGTGTAGCGTGGTGGCAGCGAGTGCCAGACCAAGAAAATATGCCGAAGTGTGGTTGGAATATTTGTTTTGGGTGGCCTATCAGAACACAGAACATCAAGATTTAGAGCGGATTGTGGTGTGTAAAGATGCGGTGATTCATTTTGCCAATATCCATGCACAGCAAGCACACGAGTATTTAGCCCAGTGGTTTGAGTTCTGGAAACACGCACAGCAATATCCTGTGTTATTGCCTGCGGCTTTGGTTTTAAAAATGAAAGATAAAAAAGAATTTGAAATTCAGTGGGATGAAGCTCAGTCCGATCAAGTTTTGAATATGGAAAGCTTCGTAAAACATTGGCATGACGGTGCTAGGAGGAGCTTTATTGATGAAAGTGAGAAAAATCACCCAGACTGGTCATTTATTTTTCAAGACAGTGAAACTGAACCGTTGTTGATTGAGGCATTTCAGCAATATAGCCATCGACTGTATCAGCCCATCATTGAAAATTATGAATCTGCGAAAAATCTTCAAAAACAAGGGGAATCTGCGTGAACTCATCTAGCCTATTCCCAATTTGTTATGACCCAATTCAAGAGATGCAATTTAAAGGCTTGCATTGGATTGAAGCATCGGCAGGTACAGGAAAAACCTATACTTTATCTAGTTTGATGGTGCGGATTTTCCTGAAAGATTATTTGCCTAATCAAGTGATTGCGACCACATTTACCCGTGCCGCCGCAGCCGAGCTAAAAAGTCGTATTCGTGCACGCTTGCTTGAAACCCAACAATATATCGACCAGTGTTTAAATCAGTCTTTAGATCAACGCGCCCTTGCAGAGAAAATTGCACAACTACAAGATCCTTTACTCAAAAATGTTCTGCAGGAATATCGCTTAAAACTGGACTATGCCAGTTCACGTTTGAACTTGGTGATTGCACAACTCGATGAATTATTTGTCGGAACGCTGGATAGCTTTAGCCAAAAATTATTGCGTGAATTTTCCTTTGAAAGCGGCAAAATTGAGCGCGCCAATATTACCGACCAAGCATCGGTCTATACTGAACAATTGCTGCATGATGTGCTGCGTGAATGGATTCAAGCACAGCCTCAGCATGTTGTGGACTATATGCTGTTATGTGGGCGGTTGAAATCTGCAGCAGACTATGAGGGGTTGGTCAATACCAGTTTGAATTTTGCATCGGCAGAGATTCAGGGCATAGATCAGGCACAATTGGATGTACAAGATTTAGCAGAGGCGTTGCAGAATTTAGCCAGTATCACCATGACGCAAATTGAAGAATTAAAAGAATATTATGATGGTGAATATAGCTTTAATTTTTCCGATTATGTCGCGGGGAGTGATAAGAAGGGGTTGCAGCCACTATTTACAGTGACTTTGCCAAAACTGATTGAAAAAATTAAGCACAGCCCTTTAGAACATTATTTTAATTCACATCTTGCCGCATTGTTTAATGCGGTCTTTGCACTATATTTGAATCAAGACGGTAAGCTCAGAAAATCTATTTTTAACAAAGCGAAAGCGCCATGTACGCAAGAGGTGCAAGATGCTTTTTTTGATCATCCTGTAATCCGAAAAATTAAAGCAGTTGTGGATGCCAAACTTAATTTTGAGCGTCAAATTGAATTGGTGGATACCAATTTAAAATTCTATTTGGTACAACACGTCAAGCAGCGTTTACCGCAACTTTTACAGCAAAAAGGGGAAACCACTTTTGCCCAACAAATTCGCAGCTTAGCCGAAGCGTTGCAGGGCGAACGTGGGCAGCGTTTTGCGCAGTTTGTGCATACCCGTTATCCACTGATTTTGGTGGATGAGTTTCAGGATACTAACCAAGATCAAGACGACATGCTGGCGCAAATTTGGCGTAATCCGAAGTGGTATGCGCGCGGTTGCATGATTATGGTGGGCGATCCTAAGCAGGCGATTTATGGTTTTCGCGGTGGCGATATGCTGACCTATAACAATGCCCGTGATGACGTGCTGAAAAAGCAAGGTCGCATTTATTCACTCAGACAAAATCATCGTTCAGTGAAAGAGTTGGTCTGTGTGGTGGACGAGCTATTTCAACGCCAACCCGCTTTTGGTGAGAAAGTGATTTATGAACCTGTCATTGCAGGTTCACGTCCTCATCCTGCTTTAATGGATCGGCAACAGGTCAATCCTGCACCGCTGCGTTGGGTGACGGTGGAACATGATCAGGATGAATCCATTCAAATTGCATGGAAAATTCGCGCGTTATTAAATCAAGGTATCGCAGGCGATTTATATTTTGATCATTCTGAAGGCAAAGTTGCTTTGCAAGCTGATGATATTGCCATTTTATCGACCAGTCATCAAAAGCTAGATCAAGCCCAATACGAGCTTGAGCGGATTGGAATTCAGGTCAATAGAAGTAGCCAGCGCAGTGTTTTTACAGGCTTTTTAGCCAAAGATGTGGCGGCAATTTTAACTGCAATTTTACATCCTTATGATGAAGCCAAGGTCAAGCGTGCCTTACTGACACGTTTATTGGGTTATAACCTGCAACAGTTGATTGAACTTGAGCAACAGGGGTTAGGTCAGTTTATTTATGACTTCGACTGCATTCGGGAAATGTGGGTCAATAAAGGCTTTTTAACCGCATGGAATTACTGCCTGAACTTATTTAAAATTTGGGAAAATTTGGTGGCAAAACGCAGTTTTGACAATGAACGGCATGTGGTGAATTTACGCCATTTAACCGAATTGCTGAGTCGTCAAAGTGAACGCCATCAAGGGGCTTACATGCTGTATTACTGGTATTTACAGCAAGTTGAATCACCTGCCAAACGCGATTGGGAAATTGAACGAAAACTTTCTAATGCGGCAGGCGTGAAATTGATGACCATTCACCAGTCCAAAGGCTTGGAGTTTAAAGTGGTCTTTTTGATGTCGGCAGATCAGCCGCCCAAATCTGACAAGTCTGCTTTGGTGTTTGCAACGCAGGAAGAGCAAGGCATTGAGCAACGTATCATTGCCATTAAACATAAAGACATAGATGCCACAGCAATGCAGCAGCACAGTGAGCGCCGTTTGGCAGAGTTGAATCGGCTTTGGTATGTGGCACTCACCCGTGCCAGTTATCGGGTCTATGCGATGCTAAAACAGCCTACGCCTGCAAAAGAAGGTAAAAAAGAGGCTGCACCAAAATCTGCTGGTTTAAATGTCTGGCGTTTACAAGCGCCAAGTTCAGCAGAAATTGCAGCAGCATGGAGCTGTGATGAAGCACCTCTGACACAATTGGCGGCAGCATTACAACTTGAACAAGTGCAAGAAATTAAGATTGAAGCTGCAGATTTTCCGCAGCGTCGCTTTTATCCACGAACCAAAACCAGTTTTAGTGGCTTGGCACAACATTTACCTGCCGCCATGCGTAGCGATACTTTGGCATTGGCAAGCGAGGAGCAGGCTGCTGCTGCCGACGAAATCAATCAGGAACCTGTCGAAACGGAACAGGAAATCGTACAGGTGGCTCAACCGATTGCATGGATCAAAGCTAATTTTCAGCGTGGTACTCAAGCGGGGAGTTTTTTACATAAACTCTTTGAATATATCGACTTTCAAGCCAGTCATGATGACATTTTTGAAGAAGTCAAACGCCGTTTTCATAACGACAAAGAGTTTAATTCAGATGTGTTATTGGTAGATTTGATTGCAAAACTCGACACTGCCAAAGGCAGCGCGACTGTGCAGGAAGCAGATATTTTTGCGCACATGACCGAGTGGCTGAAGGATGTGTTGAATACTCCTTTGCACGATACTTTCCAGCTTTCCGCCTTATCTACTGCACATTATTTATCAGAGTTTCCATTCTATTTGGCGTTGGCAGATCAGCGCTTATTTATTCAAGCAATTCAGCAATTGTTTGAAGATGCGGGACATCCTATTCAAGATTTAAATGAAGCCGCTACTGCGCGTTATCTGACAGGCTCAATTGACTTGGTTTATTTTGATGGGCAGTGTTATCACATTGCCGACTATAAGAGTAATTATTTGGGTGCCGATCAGCGCGATTATGAAAAAACCAACCTTGAACACAACATGACCCAATCGAGTTATTGGTTACAAGCGGCCTTGTATTTGGTGGCGTTGCACCGTTATTTGGGCAGTCGTTTGCAAGATTATGATATTCGGCAACATTTGGGTGGAGCCAGTTATTTGTATTTGCGTGGTATGCAGGGGCAAGCAGGGCAAGGGGTTTGTCATTGGCGGCCAGATGCGGAATTTATTCTGCAACTAGATCAAATATTGGGTTACTTTGAACTTAAAAAATAACGCTAAGTCAGCTTATCGACTTAATAAAACAATTGCTTATCCTGTGGATAACTTTGAGGATAACTGTGTGGAAAACAAGCATATTCACTTAAATTCAGCTCAAACGCCAATGCAGGCGTGGATGGATTACCTATGTCAGCCGCCATTTAGCAATGTCACTTTTGATGCTTCAGCGCAAATTTTGATGCAACAGGTACTCGATGCTATTCAGCAAGGGGATAGCTGTATTCCTGCAACCGCAGAACAAGTGGCGGCATTGCAACATTTGCACATGAACTTGCAGCGTAGCGCTTTAAATCCTGATCCACAAATTGCACCGTTTGTATTTGATGGGCAGCGTTTGTATTTGTATCGCTACTGGAAACTGGAACATCAGGTTGCTAGCGATATTTTACGGATTCAGGCGCAGCCGCCTTTGTCCTTTGAATTACAAGCCGAACAGCTTAATTTATTGCAAGATCCACAGCAGCAAAAAGCGTTACAGACTGCGGCAACTCAAAGTTTAAGTATTATCACTGGTGGGCCAGGTACAGGAAAAACCTATACTTTGGCGCATATTGTTGCGGTGCTTAATCAAGCTTTGCCAAATATTCGGATTGCGATGGCTGCACCAACAGGCAAAGCGGCACAGCGGATGGATGAAGCTTTGCAAAATGCCTTGAATAGTCAAGCTTTACAAATGTTTAATGTCGATGCTTTACGTCAATTACGACCCGTGACTTTGCATCGTTTATTGGGCTTAGGCAATACAGGCAAGCCACGTTTTCACGCTAAACAACCTCTACCTTATGACGTGATTGTGGTCGATGAAGCGTCGATGCTGGATTTAAGCCTGTCACAGATGTTATTGGCTGCCATTCCTGCGCAGGCACGTTTAATTCTGTTGGGCGATGCCAATCAATTGGCTTCAGTCGATGTCGGTACAGTATTGGCCGATTTACAGCAAGTGCCTGAACTCGCAAATAACCGTGTCAATTTAGTGACCACACGTCGTTTTGCTGAAGGTGCAAAAATTGGCGCAATGGCGAAGTTTATTCAGCAAGAACATTCTCCTGCACAGGTTTTGGCTGAGTTTGAACAGCAAGTCGTGGCAGCAGGTGAATTAAAGCCAATTCAATTTAAGCAAGTCGAAATAGATGCCCTACAACTGCAATATTTACCTCAGCAAAATGGGCAAATTTCAGCGGAAAATTTAGCGCATTATTATGATCAGCTGATGTATGGTTATCAGGCTTATGTAGCGGTATTAAAAGCACATACTTTGGGCTTGGAACAATCAAGTACAGCATTTCAAGCGCATGTTGAGAATGTGGTGAATGTATTTGATGATTACCGTATTTTAACCGCAATTCGTCATGGTCATTTGGGTTTACAACAACTGAATTTGCAGATTGAAAAACGCTTATTGCAACAGTTAAAACAAACCAAACATGGCGATTGGTATGCAGGACGCCCCGTCATGATGACCTATAACGATTATCAACTGGGGTTGTCGAATGGTGATATTGGCATCTGTTTTATGCGAGAGCAGAATGATCAGCGCCAGTTTGAAGTATATTTTCCAAGTTTAAATAAGTGGGTGCCTGCAACACGCTTACCTAAAAATATTGAAACCGCATTTGTACTTACTATTCATAAATCGCAAGGTTCTGAATTTACTCATACAGCTGTGGTGTTGGATGCTGCGGCAAAAAACTTGCTGAGTAAGGAGCTGATCTACACTGCCATTACCCGTGCTAAAAAAGTCGTAAGTTTGTTGGTTGATGCGCAAGCTTTGCAGCAAGCTTTGATGATTCGTACCCGTCGCAGCAGTGGTTTATTAGCCAGAATTAATGACGCTTTGGATTGTTAAGTAAAACTGAATAAGAGATGGTTTTGTACGAAATGGCTTACATTGATTCGAGAAATTTGCGCATAGAGATTTCAAGATCTTTTTGAGAAGATGACTTCACATAAAAAGCTCAATAGGGATAGTTGAGCATAATCGCAGAATAATAACGATAAATGTCGAATGACAGCGAACTGACAGGACGTGAGTGAGAAGAGGAAACTTACAGCCGCTAAGCCTTGTAGTTTTGGGAGAGACTACAGGGCTTTTTTATGCCTGTAAGTTTGGGTGATTTGCAAAATGCTGACAATGCTTACCTGTTGTAAGAAAAAGCTTACAAACAGATACGAGAAATACGACTTCTTTCACTTTAGTATTGTGGCAAAATCTACCACACAAGGACGTGAAAGCAAGAACAGGAATGTTCAGAGAATAAGACGCGAAAACGCGCAAATAACCACAATAAACAAGACAATAAGAATAATAAGACAAGAAACTACAGCGCAAAAAACAGCCCGAGCTATGCTCGGGCTGTTTTATTTTAACGGCAAAATATTCCAGTGGATGAAAAGCAGTTGGCAAAATATTACATATTATCAATCATATACAATTGTATATTTATTTTCCTTAGACACTTTATACCTAACATGATGTGTATACCCTTAGCATAAATCATACTTTTATTGGTACATCTCAAAATTAAAAGTGCTTGTTTGTCGTTCTGTTTTGCAATCGGCACGTTTTTGCCTTAAAATAATGCCCTTGCTGTAGTGATGCACGGCAGTCAATTGAGCAATCAATTGATCGGTATCAAATCTTTTTATTAAGCATCTCGGAGAAATCGAATGGCTTTAACAAACGCAGATCGCGCAGAGATCATTGCTAAATTTGCTCGTGCTGAAAACGACACTGGTTCACCAGAAGTTCAAGTAGCACTTTTAACTGCTCAAATCAATGACTTACAAGGTCACTTCAAAGAGCACAAACACGACCACCATAGCCGTCGCGGTCTTATCCGTATGGTTAACCAACGTCGTAAGTTACTTGACTACCTTAAAGGCAAAGATGTGACTCGTTACAGCGCATTGATTGCTGCTTTAGGTTTACGTCGTTAATTCGATTTAAGCTTTTATTTTCGGACTATTGCATGTTGAATGCTGTATTACTGAAAACTAAAGTATATCTAGCCTTGGCTAGATCAGTGGAAGGGGCGAATGATTCGCTCCTTCTTTGTGTTTAAAAATCGTGTTTCATTCGAGTGAGGTCGGCTTCTAAGCTTTGTCATTTACCTAAACAATTGTATTGTGAATGCCAAACCTTAGGGGTCTCCACGAGAATAATTGTTCACAAGAACTAGGAAAAAATAAAACATGTCGATGTTTAATATTATTCGTAAAGAATTCCAATTTGGTCAGCACCAAGTTGTACTTGAAACTGGTCGTGTAGCGCGTCAAGCCAACACGGTAATGATTACTATGGGTGGCGTGACTGTATTGGTTGCAGTGGTTGCTCAACCAACAGCAAAAGCGGGTCAAGATTTCTTCCCACTGACTGTTAACTATCAAGAAAAACAATATGCTGCAGGTCGTATCCCAGGTGGTTATGGTAAGCGTGAAGGCCGTGCTTCTGAAGCAGAAACTTTAATTTCACGTTTAATTGACCGTCCAATTCGTCCGTTGTTCCCAGAAGGTTACTACAACGAAATTCAAGTTACTGCGACTGTTGTATCTTCTGACAAAACCATGGAAGCTGACATTGCTGCAATGTTAGGTACGTCTGCTGCACTTGCAATTGCAGGTACACCGTTCCGTGGCCCAATTGGTGCGGCGCGTGTGGGTTTAATCAACGGCGAATACGTGCTTAACCCGAACTTTGAGCAAATGGCGCAATCTGACCTTGACCTTGTGGTTGCAGGTACAGAATCTGCTGTATTGATGGTTGAGTCTGAAGCAAAAGAACTTTCAGAAGACCAAATGTTAGGCGCAGTGCTTTACGGTCATGACGAAATGCAAATCGCGATTCAAGCGATCAAAGAATTTGCTGCGGCTGCAGGTGCAACTGAGTCAACTTGGACTGCTCCAGAGAAAAACGAAGACCTTCGTGCAAAACTAAAAGAAGCGTTTGAAGCAAAAATTTCTGAAGCGTACACCATTGCGATCAAACAAGACCGTTATGCTGCATTAGATGCACTTCAAGCAGAAGCAGTTGCGCAATTCGTTCCTGAAAATGACGAAACTGGCATTGCAGATGACTTGAACGAACTCTTTGAAGATCTTAAATACCGTACCGTACGTGACAACATCTTGTCTGGTAAACCACGTATTGATGGTCGTGACACCAAAACCGTTCGTACGCTTGACGTACAGGTTGGCGTTCTAGACCGTGCGCACGGTTCTGCATTGTTTACCCGTGGTGAAACTCAGGCTTTGGTTACCACCACTTTAGGTAATACACGTGATGCCTTGATGGTTGATACCTTATCGGGTACTAAAACTGACAACTTCATGTTGCACTACAACTTCCCTGCATATTCAGTAGGTGAAACAGGTCGTGAATCTGGCCCTAAACGTCGTGAAATTGGTCATGGTCGTTTGGCACGTCGTGGTGTGCAAGCAGTTCTTCCTGCAGCAGATCGTTTCCCGTATGTGATTCGTATCGTATCGGACATCACTGAATCAAACGGTTCATCTTCTATGGCGTCTGTTTGTGGTGCATCGTTATCACTTATGGATGCAGGTGTTCCGCTTAAAGCACCAGTTGCAGGTATCGCAATGGGCTTGGTAAAAGAAGGCGAGCGTTTTGCAGTGCTTTCTGACATCTTGGGTGATGAAGACCACCTTGGTGATATGGACTTTAAAGTTGCAGGTTCTGCCAACGGTATTACTGCACTTCAAATGGACATCAAAATTGAAGGTATCACTGAAGAAATCATGGAAGTTGCATTGAACCAAGCTTATGCAGGTCGTATGCACATCTTGAATGCAATGAACCAAGTGATTTCACGTGCACGTCCAGAAATTTCTATGCACGCGCCGACCTTCCAAGTCATCAACATCAACCCAGACAAGATTCGTGATGTAATTGGTAAAGGTGGTGCAACCATCCGTCAAATTACTGAAGAAACTAAAGCCGCAATTGATATTGAAGACAACGGTACAGTGCGCGTATTTGGTGAAACCAAAGCTGCTGCACAAGCTGCTGTTGCAAAAATTCAGGCATTAACTGCTGAAATTGAACCAGGTACAATTTACACAGGTAAAGTCATCCGTATTGTTGAATTCGGTGCTTTCGTAAATATCCTTCCGGGTACTGACGGTCTACTTCACATTTCACAAATCTCGAACGAGCGTATTGCTAACGTAGCAGACGTTCTGAAAGAAGGTCAGGAAGTGAAAGTACAGGTTGCCGATGTAGACAACCGTGGTCGTATCAAATTAACTATGAAAGATATCGAACAAGCGTAATGCTGTGTTGATGATCTGAAATGGTCAAAAAACCCGTATTCAATCTGAATGCGGGTTTTTTTATGCTAAAAATTTTGTTGCATCGTACAAACCATCTTTGTTGTATGAAAAGCGGCATAAATTACAGCATGTATTTGAAAAGAAGCCTGATCCATGCTTAAACTGAGTACATCTTAAAATCTCAAAAAACCGTACAAGAAAACTGAAATAGAGTGCCCGTTCTATGCAAAGTTATTATTTTTATCTGCATACCAATCATAAAACCAATATTTATGTGCAAAAACAGGCAATTGAAGGGCTTGAGCCTGAATTTATCTGGATTGATTGCACCCGTGATGATGTGCTTAACCGTGCAGAACAGTGGCAACAAGAGATTTTTCAGTACAGTCAATTATCGCTCAATGAATATCATGTGCGCGATATTTTAAATATAGAGCATCCATGTGCGTTTGATACTTTAGATGATTATGACTTATTGATTTTCCGTAAACTGATCACACCCGAAGACCGTATTGCAACAGGGCAACAAGTCGGGGAGAAACATGAACGGATTTTTGGACTGGCCACTACGCCGATGAGCTTTATTATGACACCGCAGATTTTGATTAGTGTGCGGGAACAGGGCAATAAAGTCATGGAAAGCTATTTGTCACGTGTAGAAGCTGCAGTGCAGCGCCCGATTGAAGAACAGAATAAAGCGCGCAAATTGGCAGCAACACCACTAGATTTAACATTACGTTTACTGAATTTGGTGGCAGATGATTACTTGGATATTCGTATGCCACTGACCCGCCGTGTGGAATATTGGCAACAAGAATTGCTGCAGGGACATCGCCGTTTTACCCGTTGGCATCAATTGTTGCAAGAAAATATGGCGTTTCAGCAAGTTGAAAATTTATGTGAAGAGCAAATAGAAGCCTTGCAGGAATTGCGTGATGAAATTGTCGATAACTACCCACATTTACGTGGCAAAAAACGTAGTGAACGGCAGGATATTATTTTGGTGCGTTTGGATGATTTGACCAGTCACATTGAACGAATTCAAAAGCATACCATTCGCTTACGCTCTGCAGTGCAAACCGCAATTGATCTGCATTTTTCTGCTATTGCCAACCAGACCAATGAAAACATGCGGATTTTAGCCATCATTACCGCAGTTTTTGCACCTTTGACTTTATTTACAGGGGTGTATGGTATGAACTTTGAGTTTATGCCGGGGCTGAAACACGCACAGGCCTTTTGGATCATGCTTGGGGTAATGGTGATGACTACTTTGTTGTTGCTGTATTATTTTTATCGTAGGCACCTTGTCGGTCTGGGTGAAAAAAGTGTGATTGATATGTTGGCACAGCAACATAATGACCAACCCATGAATTTATTTTGGTTTTTAGACTATGAACCCATTAAGCAAACCGTGAAAGGCACCATTAAAGAAGTTGAAAAACTGACTAAACTTAAATGATCTAGAAGATAAACTTACGGATGTGGTGATGGATTGAGTCCTGCATCCAATGCGGATTCACAAGATAATGTATTGATTTAAAAGTTGTCCACAGACCTCAAAAGTTATCCATAGGACTGATAAGCTTATCCACAGATTGAGCAGGATAGTCAGACATTTAGCTCAAGATGGCAGATTTTTGAACACTAGCTTCAGATTTGAATATGCCATCTTTTTTGCTTTTTGCCTTTTCTTGCTGTGTCCTGCATATCATTGCATTTAGATGTACGGTTTAGACTTGTATGAGCTTTTAAGCTAATTGATCATTTTGCGCTTTAAGCAGCAAGTGATACATTTCATCTTTCAGTCTTAATTTTTTGCGTTTCAGCGCTTCAATGTCATCATTAATCTGATGCACAGGATCAAGCTCTAACTGGCTAATTTCACGGTCTAGCTGTTCGTGATCTTCAAAAATTTTTGAAAAATGTGGATTGCTGTCGCGTAATCCCTGAATTAAATCACGAAACTCAGGAAACATATTTTTAATCTTCTTGTTGCAGTCTTTAGTTTTCATTGTGTAGATCATTCTCATCAAAAAAATTTACGGGCATAGAAAGAAAAACGCTCTAGCAAGGTGATGAATCACACAACTAGAGCGTGAGGATTAACTATGTTGAAAATTCAGATGTTTAACTTCTTTACGTAATTTTTGCACTTCATCAATCAGGTCAAGCATCATGGCGACAGCTGAAAAACTGGCATCAAAATCACGTTGCAGCCGATAGGCTTGGCGTGCACGGTTGATATCTTCACCAAAAAATTGGTGGATACGTTCGGCAGGGCGGGAAGGCAGGATGTCATATTCTAAAAGTTGTAAGACCCATTCAGGGCTTTGCCCACACGCTTCGGCAAATTTTTTTAAATCTAACTGGGTAAATTCTTCAATAATTTCTGTGTGCTGTCCGTCTGAAGTGATTTCACGATATAAAATAGTGGTCATGGCATACTCCTTCTGATCGAATTCAAACGAGTTGGCTCGCCTGAAATGAGGGATTGCTTTACATCAATAATTGGTGGATATCCAATAAGTGATTCTCTTTAATTTAGCCTGTGTACGCTGTAATAGAATCTTTTATTTGTATTCCTTTGGTGAAATTCAGCCAACCCTTTGCTGTGCTCACGCCTGTTATATTGATGTGTCAATTTGGCTTGTGCGTATAGATGTCTTATAGATATTAGTCTATTTTTTATTCAATGCCATCCTTTATTTCAATATTTTGGATTGAACGGTCGTACGGTGTTTAAAAGGATTGTTTCAAAATTTGGTAATAAAAAGGGCTCTTTAAAAAGAACCCTGTAAATCAATATCTTAGTTTTTGGAATTAGTATTTTACCCAAGTCACGCTGCGACCAATCACTGAAACACCTACATAGCCACGTAAGGTGAGGCGCTTACCGTTAGCGCTTAAACGAGCTTTGCCTTTATAAACTTTACCGCCAATTGGGTCTAAAACATGACCTTGGTTAAATTCACGTGGGTTTTTAGCATCTTGTTTAAAGCCCCAAATAAATGGCAAGCCAATAAAAGGTTTATTCTTTAAGTTACCTGGACAATTGCTACAAATCACCATTTTTTCTGCACCCGGAATATTACGGGTTTCCACGATAATGCCTTCATAAGTGCCATCTGGCTTTTTGCGAATTTCGACATCGGCACGTGAATAACCTGTGCGGTCATCAATGGTTTTCCATTTACCGACCAGTAGATCGCTTTCTGCAAAGCCAACACTTGAGAGGGTTGTTAAAACGAAACCCGCAAAAATCCCTCTGAAATTTATTTTCATGAACAGCATCCCCAAAATTGTTATTTTAAAAAATAGAGTAAAAATTCTATTTCGGGTTTTATAGCAAGAATGTAATAAACAAGCAAATTGAGCAGTGTGAGATGTCAGGCAGGAAAAGATATAAGTGTTATGGAGTTGGTAATTTAAATCTAATCATTCCGATAAAAGTGTGCAGAACACAGCTTTTATCGCATTGGTGAGGAATAATATCAGTATTTCACCCACGTCATTTTGCGGCTGGCATTGGTGGCAAGGTCTACATTATAAAGGGTTAAATGTTTGCCATTGCTGCTTAAACGTGCACGAGTTTTATATTGTTTACCTGTGCGCGGGTCTAAATAGTCACCTTCATAAAATTCAATTTGATTGCTTGGCGTAGCTTTTAAGTGACTTAATGGCACAAAACCTAACAGTGGCTTATCTTTATTTTTACCCGTACAGAGTGTGCAATTTTCCAAACGCGGTGCGCCAGGAACCGCACGTAGTTCTATAATCGTAGCGGCATACGCACCTTGTTTATCTTTACTCATGACTACGTCAGACAATGAAAAACCTGTGCGGTAGTCTAATGTTTTCCATTTGCCCAAAAGTGGGTCTGCATTGGCTGCATAAGCTAAACTTGAACAGCAAATCGCGCTGATGAATGCTAAACGAGAAAAGAACAGGGTGTTCATAAAATCAATATCCCAGAGAAGAAGCAGCCTAAAATATATAAAGGCATAAAAAAAATATGGGATTATTTATACCCAATTTACGCGGTATTTTCTAGTAATTGCATGAAAGTTTTGTGAAATTAATCACATGAAAAGTAATAAAATAATAGGTTTTGACGATGGTCATCACGTAAATAAAAAATGAGCAGAATGTACTGCTCATTTTTGATGAATTTTCAGCATTACATCACATATTAATCATGGTATTCGCCATGTAATTTAGCTGAGATGTTCTCCGAATAAACCTAAGGCTTCTTCGGCACTAAAGCTATATTGTGTGCTGCAGAATTGGCAATCCATAGTAATTGGGTTCTGATGTTCCAAAGTTTCACGCACCGCAGCAACGCCAATCTGCATTAAGGCATTGGCACAGCGTTCTTTGGAACAAGTGCAACCAAAACGTAAGGCTTCTACTTCAGGCAAACGCACTTGTTCTTCATTGTACAAACGGTACAAAATTTCATTGACGTCTAAATCAGTCAATTCTTCCGCTTTTAAGGTTTCAGTCAGCATGGTCACACGCGGCCATAAATCTTCATCGACTCGTTGTTGTTCTTCTTCACTGTTACGCGGCAACAATTGAATCAGCAAACCGCCCGCACGTTCAGCATTGCTTGCCAACACAATACGGGTTGGAATTTGTGCCGATAAGTCGTAATACTGCATTAAACATTCAGCTAAATTGGCTTTGTCTAAAGGCACAATACCTTGATAACGCTCACCAAATTCAGGCTCGATATTAATAAACAGTACAGGACTGACCAAACTTTTCAGGACGGTGCTGCTGTCTTCAGCGTTTAAAAAGCGCGGGTCTTGTTCGTAGTCTGCCAACGCACGTACTTCACCCAAATGGTTACATTCCGCCATAGCCCATTTAAATGTGCCAGATGCCTGAATTTGTAAGCTAATACGCCCTTTAATTTTTAGGGTACTGGCCAGTAGGGCAGTGGCGCAAAGCATTTCTCCCAACAATACTTGCACCGCAGGCACATAATCACGTTGTTTTAAAATGGTTTGCAAAGCTTCTTCGAGATGAACTACTTCACCACGAACAGGGCTATCTTCAATAAAAAAGCGTTGGCGTAAATCAGACATAAAATTCTCCATAACCCTGTTTTAATGGTGGCAATATTGTAAAACACAAGTCAGTTTGCTGCATCACGTGTTACATCAATATGACTGCTATGCAAGCCGCGTTTTAAATCGACACCCAAGGGCATTTCACGGTTTTGTGCATCACTTTCAAACAGGTGTTCCAGTTCTGCCAAAGCGTTACGATGGGTTTCATATACTTTTTGTTCATCGGTATAAATGTGCTGCTGTTGTGCCAAGAGTTGTTCATCATAATCACGGAACAACTCAATGCTTTTATAGGCATCTTTTTCATTAATGCCCAAATCGCGCAAAGCCTGATAGGCCATGCCTAAAGAGGATAAATACGTTTCACGCCAAATATAGGTAACGCCTAAATCGCGCAATAAGTGCACATGATGACGATCACGAGCGCGTACCAGTAATTTTAGCGCTGGATAATTCAGGCGAATATGCCGTGCCACGTTCATTGAGTCTTCAATATCATCAATGGCTAGAATAAAGATTTTGGCATGCTCGATGCCTGCGGCACGTAAAATTTCAGGTTGAGTGGCATCGCCATAATAGACTTTACCGCCGTAATTCCGCACAAAATCAATTTTATCCATATTGCTGTCGATGGCAGTAAAGTGCAGATGCTGCAAGTACGCCACACGGGCAATAATTTGTCCAAAACGACCAAAACCCGCAATAATCATGGGGTGATGTGTATCGGGAATTTCGTCATATTCAGGCGATTTTTCACGTTCTAAGCGAGGAATAATTTGACTGCTCATCAACCAATATAAAATTGGGGTCAACACCATCGACAAAGTCACAATTAAGGTCAGTGGTTGCAGCATGGCCTGGCTGAGCACACTTTCACTTTGTGCGACACTGAGCACCACAAAGGCAAACTCACCGCCTTGTGCCAAGCAAGTCGCCAACAACAAACTATTGCGCCAAGAATATTGGAAATAACGGGCAATGGCCGTGAGGCTAATCAGTTTGATGAGCAGGAGCAGCAATGCACCGCCTACAATCAGCCAAGGGGTATTCATTAAGATTGCCAGTTCGGTGCTCATCCCGACGGTCATAAAAAATAAGCCTAGCAATAAGCCTTTGAATGGGGCAATACTGGCTTCTAACTCATGTCTAAATTCGGAATCTGCCAACAATACGCCTGTTAAAAATGCACCTAAGGTGGTGCTAATGCCCAGCACATCCATAATGCTGACCACGCCAAGTACAATGAATAAACCGACAGCAGTGATCAGTTCATGTGCGCCACTTTTAGCCACAAAACGAAAAAATGGACGCATGAGATAACGGCTAAATAAGAACAAACCGCTAAAGGTCGCCATGATTGCAGCAAAATAAGCAATGCCATGATGAGTCGATTCTGCACCTGCTAACATGGGAATGATGGCAATTAAAGGAATGGCGGCAATATCTTGAAACAGCAGAATGGAAAAGGATTGTTGTCCATAACTGCTGTTGAGTTGCTGCTTTTCTTGCAACATTTGTAGCACAAAGGCTGTAGAGGAAAGTGCCAGTGCAAAACCTATCACCACACTTGAGGCAATGCCTTGCTGTAAGGCAAAAAAAGCCAAGATTGCAAGTAGAATACCCGTGATGCCGACCTGTAAACTACCCAAAACAAAAATGGGCTTGCGCATTTCCCACAGCCGTTGTGGACGCAGTTCTAAGCCAATAATAAACATCAGGAACACCACACCATATTCTGCCAGTTCCTGAATATCATCGGGGTCGCTGGCAATATTGAATACGCTAGGCCCTAGCAAAATGCCTGTAAACAAATAGCCCAATACGGTCGCAATACCAAAGCGTTTTAGTAAGGGAACCAAAACCAATGAAGCGCCTAGAAAAATGGTTATTTGTAACAATAAGGACATGTGGTCATCCAAAGTTTAAAGCGGTGGATTATTGAAATAAGTGCTGATACAGCTAAGTTTCAATTTACAGTATTAGCTAAATTCTTGCGGATCTATATCTAAACTTAGTTTCATGCTGGATGGCTTTTCATGCAACATATTTTGCCACCAGTTCCTGATATAAAAATGTAAGCGTGCCCGATCTTTAGACAACAACACCATGTGTGCATGGAAACGTCCTGCTTTACGTTCCATTGGCGCAGGAATCGGCCCCCAAATTTCAATTAATTGTTCTGAATGTTCTCTAAGCCATTGTGCATGTTGTTGTAAAAATTGCTGGTTTAATTCCTGACTTTTAGATTCACAGCGAATCAAAGCACTGTAACGATAAGGCGGTAATTGTGCAGCTTTGCGTTCTTTTAAACTTTGTTTGGCGAACTTGCGGTAATCTCCCTCGACCAATGTGGTGAGAAGTGGATGATCAGGACGCACACTTTGCAAATAAACATCACCTTTATGCTCACCACGCCCTGCACGTCCCGCCACTTGCACAATCAGTTGAGCCGTGCGTTCAGGTGCGCGAATATCCACACTAAGTAAGCCTGAATCAATATCTAAAATTGCCACCAATGTCACATACGGAAAATGATGCCCTTTGGCCAGCATTTGCGTGCCCAATAAAATCAGTGGTTCGCTGCGTTGAATACGGTCATAAATTTTTTGCCAACTGCCAACACGACTGGTTGAGTCACGATCTACCCGAATCACATCTACATTGGGAAACAGCTCGTTTAAACTGTCTTCGACTTTGGCAGTGCCCATGCCAATTGGTTTGAGTTCTGCATGGTTGCAGGCAGGGCATTGCTCAGGTTTACGATGAATCGTACCGCAGTGGTGGCAATGCAAATGTGTATAAGGTTGATGATGCAAGGTAAAGTTGGCATCACAATTCGGGCATTTGGCTTGCCATGCACAGCTCTCACAAATCAATACGGGTGCATAGCCGCGTCGGTTTAAAAACACCAAAACTTGTTCTTTTTTAGCCAAGCGTTTTTTGATTTCATCAATCAATTGTTGGCTAATACCGTGCTGTTTTTTGGCAATTTTTAAATCAATCAGGTGGATTTTGGGCATGAGTGCCGTGCCCGCGCGTTGATTTAATTCCAGACATTGCATTTTGCCTTGATCGACTAGTGCATAGCTGTCAATGCTTGGAGTTGCCGAACCTAAAATAACAGGGCAATTTTCCAGATGGGCACGATAGAGCGCAACATCACGGGCATGGTAGCGAAAACCTTCCTGCTGTTTAAAAGACAGGTCGTGTTCTTCATCTAAAATAATCAAGCCTAAATTTGGCAATGGGGTATAAATCGCAGAACGTGTACCTAAAATAATCGAGGCTTTGCCCGTTTGTGCGGCTTGCCACGCCTGCAAACGCTTGGAATCATTTAAACCTGAATGTAAGAGGGCGATGTGGCAGTGAAAACGCGATTGGAAACGGCTAATGGTTTGTGGCGTTAGACCAATTTCAGGTACTAACACCAACACTTGTTTGCCCTGTTTTAGTACCTCATGCATGATGTGTAAGTACACTTCAGTTTTACCGCTACCCGTTAAACCATCCAGTAAAAATGCCTTATATTGCTGCCGTACTTTAAGTACGCTGTCGATGGCTTTTTTCTGATCTGGATTAGGGGTTAAAGGCATTTGCGCCAAAGTCACTGGCATTGGGCTAAAATCTTGGGCTTCCAAAACACATGCGCAAATTTCTTTATTCGCCAAGGCTTTTAGGGTTGCTGTTTCAATGCCTGCCAAATTTAAAATATTTTCAGAAGTTCCCGAAGGATGCAGCTTTAAAATTTTATAGGCTTCTTGTTGTTTTTCTGAGCGTGTAATTTTAGCTTCGGCATGTGCATCCAACAATTTCCAAGTACGTGCCAATAAATTATAGGGTTTGGCTTGGCGCAATAAGCTAGGTAAGGCACTTTGCATCACTTCACCAATCGGGAATTGATAATATTGTGCCGACCATGTCAACAAAGTTAAAACTTTAGGGTCTAAAATCGCTTGCTCATCTAACAGTTCGCTAATGGCTTTGAGTTTAAAACGTGGATCAATTGGGGTGTCGAGTGCCAGTTTTTCGACAATAATTCCGACCAAGTTTTGCCGACCAAAAGAAACCAAGACCCGCGCGCCCACTTCTGCTTGCTGATATTGTGCTGCACTGAGCATATAATCGAAGCAGTCGTAAAGATATACGGGTACAGCCACTCGAATACGATAAACAGGCTGTGGGTCTAAAGTGGAATCTGGCATAGAAAAAGTCGTATCGTCCTGTGAAAAATGGCTTCGTGCTCGACTTTGGCATGTGTTAGAGTGAGCACAGAATTTATATCTAAGAATATGAATGATTTTAGTGGTCAGACGCAACTGCGTTGCAAGAAATTTTGGAAAATTAGAGCATTACAATGCCAGCATATCAATTTACTGCCATTGACGCTTCAGGGAAGCAGCAAAAAGGTGTTTTAGAGGGTGATTCTGCACGACAAATCCGTCAGCAATTACGTGACAAAGAATGGATTCCTGTCAGTGTCGATACCGTTGAACAAAAAGATAAACACAGTGGCAAACAATGGTTTCAGAAAAAAATCACCGCCTATGATTTGGCTTTGCTGACCCGTCAGTTATCGGTTTTGGTGGCTGCTGCGATTCCTTTGGAAGAAGCCGTTCGCGCTGTGGGTAAACAAAGTGAAAAAGCCCATGTGCAAAATTTGCTGATGTCGGTGCGTTCCAAAGTTTTGGAAGGTTATTCACTGGCCAATGCTTTACAACAATCGGGGCGTTTTCCAGACTTATATATTGCCACCATTGCCGCAGGCGAGCGTTCGGGGCATTTGGATTTAATTCTGGAACAATTGGCAGATTACACCGAAAACCGCTTTGCCATGCAGAAAAAAATTCAAGGGGCGATGATTTATCCCATCATTTTAATGCTGATGTCTTTTGCGATTGTGATGGGTTTAATGACTTATGTCGTACCCGATATTGTTAAAACCTTTGATCAGAGCAAAGATGCCTTGCCGTGGATCACCGTGGCATTAATGAAAGCCAGTGATTTTATTCGTGTTGCATGGCCGTTTTTACTGGTGGCTTCTGTGGTGGGGGTATTGTTGTTGGTGCGTTTTTTACGCACCACCGCAGGGCATTATGCCTTTGACCGTTTAACCTTAAAGTTGCCGTTATTTGCAAAATTATCACGTGGGATTAATGCCGCGCGTTTTGCCAGTACCTTGTCTATTTTGACTCAGTCGGGTGTGCCTTTGGTGGATGCGCTAAATATTGGTGCTGCGGTCAGTAACAACTGGGTCATTCGTGATGCGGTCAATTTGGCGGCAGAAAAAGTCACTGAAGGTGGTAACTTGGCGACGCAATTAGAGCGCAGTGGTTATTTCCCACCGATGATGGTACAAATGATCAAAAGTGGTGAAGCCTCGGGCGAGTTAGACCGTATGCTGTCACGTGCTTCAGACATGCAAGACCGTGAAGTGACCACACTGATTTCTACCCTGTTGGCATTATTAGAACCGTTGATGTTGGTACTGATGGCGAGTATTGTACTGGTGATTGTGATTGCGGTAATGCTGCCAATTGTGAATATGAACAATATGATTTAAATCGTTTTGAAGCATCGTTCTTCAAACAGAATCTAAAATAAATGTCGAATTGATATAAATAAATGAGAGAGATTGAATGAAACAGAAGCAACCGAGTAAACAGTCTGGTTTTACCCTGATTGAAGTCATGGTGGTGATTGTAATTTTAGGTGTGTTGGCGGCTTTAATCGTACCGAACGTAATGGGACGTGGTGAAAAAGCCAAAGTAGATACTACGGTTATTACTTTAAAAGGTGTGGCTGGCGCACTCGATCAATACAAACTCGATAATCAAAAATATCCTTCAATGCAAGACGGTGGTTTAGATGCCTTGGTGAATCAGCCTGCTTCGGCTAAAAACTGGTTGCCAGGCGGTTATGTGAAAGGGGGTTATCCGAAAGACAGTTGGGATAATGACATCCAATATGTGATTCCGGGTTCAGAAGGTCGTCCATTTGATTTATATTCTTTTGGTGCAGATGGTCAGCAGGGTGGTGAAGGTACCGATGCCGACATTTATTATCAGCCTTAATAGAAGATGAGTTGAGTCTATATATTGATTCAGTGAACTCCAAAAAAAACCGAGCGCTTAATGCTCGGTTTTTTTATGAATGGTTATTTCTAGCCGCTATTGAACAGTACTATTAACGACGTGATTTAAACGACACATCCACCTGACGTGGTCGATAAATCCACCCCATAATTAACAACAGCAATGAGAAAATCAGCACAGGCCAATCGCTGAGTTGGGTATACAGTGTTTGACCTTGCATGGCAGGCAGATCACCACGCAGCACAAATTCCTGATCCATTGGCGCTTGTTTGACAATATGCCCATGATGGTCAATAAATGCGGTCACACCTGTATTGGTGGCACGAACAAACCAGCGTCCATTTTCTTTGGCGCGCATTTGTACCATTTGTAAATGTTGCAATGGCCCTGCAGTACCCGTAAACCAAGCATCATTGGATACTGTTACCAAAAAGTCACTTTGGCTAGCATTGCGGCGGGTCAGGTTCGGATAAGCCACCTCATAACAAATGGCTGCCCCCAAATGATGCTGTTTAATTGCAAGCGGTTTTTGCTCAGACGCTCCACGTGAAAAACCACTCATGGATGGGTCATTTTGCATCGCAGGTAGTACCCAACTCAGTAAGCCTGAAAGCGGAATATATTCACCAAAAGGCACCAGACGCTGCTTTTTATACAAGCCTTCAGCCGCATCTCCCGTTGCCATAATGCTGTTGTAATACATTGGATGTTGCTGCACTTGTGATTCAGGCAAGTCCCAATACGGAATACCTGTCACCCACGAACTGCCCGTTTTTTCAGCCTGTGTTTTCATGGCATCCAAAAACGGTTCAATATCGGTCTGGAACATTGGAATGGATGATTCAGGCCAAACAATAATGTCGCGTCCCCATTCAGTTCGGGTCAAGCGGGTATAAATTTCCAAGGTCTTAATTTGGTATTCGGTTAGCCACTTTAAGTCTTGAGGAATGTTGCCTTGAATCAGAGAAACCGAGAGTGGCTTTTCAGATTTTGCAGTTACAAAACTGAGTTGTGCTGCACCCCATGCACCCAAAAGTAAAATTGCCGATGGAATCAGCCAGAAGATACGCTTTTTAAGGACTTCAACCAACGCACAGGCCAGCAAGATGACCACAAAAGACACCCCGAAAATACCAAACAACGGTGCATAGCTATCCAAAAAGCGTTCGGTGAAGGCATAACCTGCAAACAGCCATGGAAAACCTGTAAAGACCCAAGTTTTCGCCCATTCAAAAAATACCCATAGCGGTGCAAAAGTCAGTGGTGTTTCAGGGAAAAACCGACGATATAACCACGTTTGTACGGCAGTAAACAAACCCATCAACAGCGCCATAATGACAATCATCAGCACGCTTAAAAAGGCATTGGTGTCGCCATAGACGTGAATGGATGTATAGAGCCAAAATGCTCCGACAAACCACAACCCAATCCCGTAAGACCAACCAATCAAGAAGGCCTGTTTCGGGGTGCGTTTGCTTAAAGTCGCATACAGCAAAGCAGGTGAAAGTAAGGCAATCCACCAGTAATGATAGGGAGCAAGTGCCAAACTAAACACTGCACCTGCCAATAGGGCAATGATTAATGGATAAATTAAGGGCAGTTGTTGATGTTCTGCAGGATTAGACAGCTTGGAAAAAAAAGTCCTCATTGACGTACGGCTCGAATCAGATGAATAGTGCGGGCATCTGCTTCAAGAATGGTAAATTCCCAGTTGCCAATCGCAATCACTTGTCCTTGCAAATCACTCACCAAACCAATTTCCTGAAGCAATAAACCGCCCACAGTTTCTACTTCATCGTCAGAAAAATCTGCATCTAAAACATTATTAAAATGTTCGATTGGTGTAAGTGCTTGTACTAACCAAGTATTTGCCGTTTTTGGGTCGTGATCGGGGATGATGTATTCTGCTTCTTCGTCAATATTGTCGTGTTCATCTTCAATTTCACCGACAATTTCTTCTAAAATATCTTCTAAAGTAACCAAGCCCGAAGTGGTGCCATACTCATCAATCACCACTGCAATATGGGTTTGGGTGTTTTTGAGCATACGCAATACTTGGTCTGAACGAGCACTTTCAGGCACAAATAACGGCTGACGCATTAAGGCGCGAATATCGACTTTGGTTCTTTGTTCGGTCAGTAAAGGCAATAAATCTTTTGCCAATAAAATCCCCACCACGTTGTCGGGTTGGTCAGATGAGAACACAGGAAAACGTGAATGTGCCGATTCGACCAGTACATGCAAAATGTCGAGTAGCTCATCATCTTCTTGTAAGCTAATCATGGCGGTACGTGGGGTCATGACTTCACGGATTTTGGTGGCAGGTAAATCCAGAACACCTTCGAGCATTGCCACCGTATCGGGTTCTAAAAAACGACGTGAATCTTGTACTAATTTTAGCAATTCATCGCGGGTTTCTGGTGCAGTGCCTAACCATTTTCTTAGGCCACGCATACCCCACGATGGGCCTGATTCCTCGTGCATGATCTTTCCTAAAGACTCTTTATATCTAAAAAACTTAGCTTAATCATACCTTAGAAAATACAGTTGTCTATTGCTAATCTTGGGAGAAAATGACGGCAATTACGTCACGAGATGTGTTGCTGTGCGTAGCGGGAACACATAAAACAAGGCTGCGCTTTATGCTAAACTAGCCCGATGTTTTAATATCGAGTCTGTGCATGTCTGAACTTCCTGTCACACCTAGTATTCAACTGAATACCCGCGGTTTGCGTTGCCCTGAACCTGTGATGATGCTGCATCAAGCCATTCGCAAATCTAAGTCTGGCGATGTGGTTGAAGTGTTTGCAACTGACAATTCGACGTCTTGGGATATTCCAAAATTTTGCATGCATTTGGGGCATGAGTTGTTATTGCAAGAAGAACGCTTAGATGAGCAAGGCAATAAAGAATTTCATTATTTGGTGAAAAAAGGCTAATAGGCAAAAATTAGCCTCAGCACTTTTAGAACACTATAATTTAAACACGATAAAATAGTCATGTGATCCATATAGGCATATTTCATTTGCAATTCATGCAAGTTGAAATATGCCTTTTGTGTTTTTAGCCATGACGTTCAACTTTATTTTTAATTTTTCATCAATTTTGCATCAATCCAACCTGCTTCACAGTTTGAGTTAAAAAATGGCGAAACGATCCACGAGTTGCGTTATCTGCTACACATTTTTTAAGGGACTTTTCAACTTTTCTGCATTTATAGGGCAAGTTGTGTGCTTGTGCAAAATCTAACAAAGCTCTGTGTGTTGTATAAGAAATAATTTTTAGAGTGTGAGTTTAGTCTATTGTTTAATTATTGATTTTTAACAAAATTATTTTAAATATTTTTTAATATATGGAAAAATTAGCCTATAATGCGATCAGTTTATTGAGTTCGATTGCAGAACATTTGGGGATAAAATTAAGCAGATTTGGGGTTTTGCTTGGTTTGAATGTTATATGGCAGTGTTTATGTTTTATAAGGCTGAAAAAGCTGATTAAGCTGTCGCATTAAAGTAGTCAAGTTAAGAAAAATAATTTTGGGGGGCTTAACTGATTGTCTTTATCTTAAAAAAATATGCCATTTAGACTGAGCAAAATCTGCTTAATTTTTTACGTGATCAATCATCAATAAATCTTGCGTTATCATCATTTTGATTGAGTACGGTATGATTTTAGATAAAAAGCAAAACTTTTCTTTAAAGCCACTGAGTGTGGCGTGTTTATTGGCCATGAGTATCTCAGGCTGTTCATCGGGTTCAGGCTCTCAGTCAAGCACGGTTCAAGTCACTGATGTGTTGGGGGCAGAAAATGTCAGCCAAGAAGATCAACCGACTACAAATGAAGGCATTGGCAGCGGAGTAGAGCAACCTGTCGCACCATCTGCCCCCATTACCGATCAACCTCCTGTGAATTTAGAGCTAGATCATGGCGATGTATCATCCAATGGTGGTGGTTTGAGTGGTGGCAGTACAGATCATGGCAATACATCACCAACTGAAGATTCACTTTTAGACAGCAATGATGCTGTACCTAGCGATGATGCTACCGTTTTAGAAAATAATGATGTCAATCAGCCTGATACGATACCTACACTTGAATCACCTCCGTCAGAAGCAGAGCAACCTGTCGATGTGGTAGCTCCACCTGCAGTAGAGCCTGCTTTAACCGACACCGTTTTGGTCGATAGTGCAATTCAAGATATTGAAGTACCACAAGATACATCTGAAGTTGAGATGGGTAGTACGATTCAAGAACTTGAACCCTCACAAAACACTTTAGAAGTCGAAACAGGCAGTGCATTTCTTGAAAGGAAGGCAATTTAACCATCACAGGCAACTATTCGATGCAGATTGCTGCAGATCAGCAGCAACATGCGGGTTTTAAAGCACGTTTTGGCAATTTGCTGACGGTAACGGGAACCGCCAATTTGGCAGGGACTTTGAACCTGTTTGATGAAGTGCCACTTGATCAGCCACTTATTACTGCACAAGGTTCACAAACTACCGTATTACGTGCGCAACAAGGCGTACAGCGTGAGTTCGATGCTTATCGCTCAAGCAATCCATTATTTGAGTTGACACAAGTTAGTTATCGTCCTGAACTGAATGCAACGGGCGAGCCTGTACGTGCGGCAGATACAATCAATACCGATGTGGTGATTACGGCAAAGCGTAAATCGACTGAAACGGTGGCGGCTCTTGCTGCTGAACTTGAAGGACGTACTCAGGTTGCCCGTAATTTAGATGTAGTTTTAGCAAGTCTTGATCAGAAACAACAGTTAGAAACGCTGGAAGATGCTGAAAAAGTTTTTGCCAATCGCTTATTTAACAATTTTGCTCAAACTATACGTTATAGCAATGCTGCTGAAAGTACAGTTTCTACGCAGGCATTGAATCAACTGTTTCATCAACTTGATCCAAGTTTTTATGCCAATACCGTTTTAAATGTCGCAGAAGAAAGCAGCAAGCAAGAACGTCAGTTTGCACAGCGTTTGGCAACCGCACAACCCAAACAGCTTTGGTTTTCGGGTGATTACCAAAGTTATGATATGGATTATGTCGGCTTAAATAGTGAGCGCCGTAGTCATCATCAAGGTGTTGGTGTGGCAACAAAACTGGCAGGGATGACCTTGGCAGCGCAGGCCGATTTCAGTCAACTGAACTTAGATGATGCCGTACAAACAGGCTCAAAAAATAGCAGTCAGAGCAAAGCCTATGCACTAACTATGGGGACAGCACAGCAGCTTAATCGTGATTTAAGTGTCGCGGCATGGTTAAAAGGCATGCAGGTGGATGTTGACGCGCAGCGTGGTCATGCTCAAGCACAAAAAATACAGTTTGATGGACAAATGTATGCCGCAGGTTTGCGTCTAGATTATAGCTATCCACTCAGTCAAAAAATGCAGATTCAACCGTATTTAGACGCTTCGTTCCAACATTATGTTCATGCCGAACAAACTCAGCAGGATGGTGTCAACAGCTTAGATGATTTGGTGATGCAGCGCTGGAATTTTGGTGCAGGTTTGCAAGCCAATTACCAGTTGAATCCAGCATGGCAATTGCAAGGCAGCTTGTATTACAGCCAACCGATTCAGGAAAAAGCATATTTAGATACCCATTATGTAGGCACAGCGGAGAAACTGAAGTTTGATGCATGGCATGCCGATCAAGGTCAATATCATGCTGCCTTAGGTTCACAACTTCACTTTGGACAACATAGTTTTCTCAATTTGAATTATGAATATAGCGGGCGATCACATAGCGACAGTCATCGGGTACAGTTGGCGGTAACGACTCGATTCTAATTGATCGTTTTATTCATGAGAAAGTCATGAAAAAGCGTAGATTTGCGTATGAATGAGAAGTTTGAATCTTGATTGAAACAGCCATGTAGATAAATCTGCATGGCTGTTTTTTAGATCACAGTCAAATGGACTGAGTTTTAGACCGCATAGCGACTCATTAAAGTCAGTGGTGCTTTGGACTGTAAATAATCGGCAGGAATAAATACGATATTGGCAGCGTGTTGCTGTGCTGCATCAATAATATGGTTGATCACATCGTCTGTGGCTTGTGCGCTGTCAGGTGCGTGCGCTTGATCTAGATAAATTCGTTGCTGGTCGGTATCGACCCAACCCGCCTGCATGTAGCCTTGTTGAACATATAAAGTATCGACATTATTTTGAAACACTGCCTGATAAATTTGCTGCAGATCGGTCACAACACGGTCACTGGCATAGAGTTCATCCAGTTGCTGCGCATGTTGCTGATGCAATTGTTGTTGATGGCTTTTTAGCTCGGTCTGAATACTGTCAATAATGTGTTGTGCGCTGCCTTGTTCTAGCTGAGTGACGTTATCTACACTGAAAATAATGGCATTGGGTTGGTCGCAAATAGATTCATAAAAACTGATATTGCGTCGATCACCCACAATGACCAAGCCCAATGGCTCACTGGCACGTACAGTTTGCACATTTTTATCGACACGGTTTAAAAACTCTTTGAGTAAACGGTCTTCATTGGCGGCTGTGGCACGTTCTGCACCGCTGGTGCTATATAAGTTATCATTTTGAACAGGAAATGCACCATGTGGCAGTCGTTCATTCAAGTCGCTGTCATCTACAGAAAACTCATGGATTACACGATCATTGGAGGCCTTAATCAGACGTCCAATTTCACGACTGATCACTACCACATAGTATTGCACTGCATAAGATAGCTCACGAATAAAATCACGCACTGAAAATTGTTGATCAATCACAATACGTTCTTGGGTAGGGAATGGCAGACGCAGTACTTGTGCATTGTCGGCTGTGGCAAAAATAGCCAGACTGTCTAAATGGTAGTTGGGATTCAAATCTTTGGTTTGATGATGAATCTGTTCTAAAATTTGTGCCACCAGACGTTTGTCATAGTCTGCCAACAGGCGTTCTTCGAGTTGTTTAAGTTGGTTTTTAAGAGCAATCACATCTTGCTGATTGTCTGGAAAGGTACGATGTGTGGGTAGAAATAAGCTGACTGCAGGTTGTGCCTGCACATTTTTAAGTTGGTTGAGGGTGTCTGTTAAATTAAGCATGTTGGAATTCCTCTTCTAATGAAAATAAGAAGAACAACCAAATGCTTGAGCAAGATAAAACTCAAAGTACTGCTTTATACTCCACTCAAGTCAGTTTTAGTCAGCATCTACAACATTTTGCTACCGTGCTAAGTGCTGCATAAAATGCCGAATAGCATTGTATAAAAGCTGACAAAACAACATTTTCGGTTGTTCAAGTCTGAAAAAAACGAAATAAAAAACTAAAAATAGAAAAGATAAAAAATAAGCAAAAACAGCATAACAAGGAAAGTTATTCAATCGCCTGCTTTTGAATAGAGAAATACCTGAAAAATGTAAGGGATTATGAGACCTTGGTAATTTTGTAAACTGTGTATAAAAAAGCAGTGCCGAGGCACTGCTTTTGGGTTTCTCAATTGCGATTCGCAATTACATATTCGGGTAATTCGGACCACCGCCACCTTCAGGTGTTACCCAAGTGATGTTCTGTGATGGGTCTTTAATGTCACAAGTCTTACAGTGAACACAGTTGGCTGCGTTAATCTGGAAGCGTTTTGAACCATCATCATTTTCCATGATTTCATAAACACCCGCAGGGCAGTAGCGCTGTGCAGGCTCATCCCATTTAGGTAAGTTTACGTTCACTGGAATAGAGGTATCTGTCAACTTTAAGTGTGCTGGCTGATTTTCTTCATGTACGGTATTCGATACGAACACTGAAGATAAACGGTCAAAAGTCAGCTTGCCATCTGGTTTTGGATAGTTCGGTTTAAAGCTGGTTGCATCTACAGTTTTGAGTGCGCTGAAATCAGGCACTAAATCATGCAAAGTAAATGGTACTTTAAACACGTTCTGGTCGATAAAGTTAAACGCACCACCCATCCATTGACCAAACTTATGCATTGCAGGGCCAAAGTTACGTGCGCTATAAAGTTCTTCTTTCAGCCAGCTGTTGTTGAATTTTTCAGTGTAAGCCGTTAGCTCTTTCACAAAGAAATCTTCGCCTTCAGTTACGCGAGCAATCGCCAAGTCACCGCCTTTTGCGACACCTGCAGCAATCGCTTCAAATACTGCTTCACCGCAAAGCATGCCAGACTTCATGGCGGTATGAGAGCCTTTGATTTTGGCAAAGTTTAAGAAGCCTGCATCATCACCAATTAAAGAACCACCTGGGAAGGTGAATTTTGGCAATGAGTTAAAGCCACCTTTGGTCACAGCACGTGCACCATAAGAAATACGCTTGCCGCCTTCTAGATACTGTTTAATTAGAGGGTGAGTTTTCCAGCGCTGCATTTCCATAAATGGATACATGTGTGGGTTGGTATACGACAAGTCCACAATCATACCCAAAGTCACTTGGTTGTTTTCTGCGTGGTATAACCACCAACCGCCTGAAGAACCTGTTTCACTTAATGGCCAGCCTGCACCGTGCATGACTAAACCTGGTTTGTGTTTTGCAGGGTCAATTTCCCAAAGTTCTTTAATACCAATCCCGTAGTGTTGCGGATCGGCATCTTTATCCAAATTGAATTGCTGGATTAAACGCTTACCTAAATGACCACGACAGCCTTCTGCGAAAATGGTGTATTTGGCATGTAGTTCATAACCCGGTGTGAAGTTATGCGTTGGCTCGCCATCTTTACCAATGCCCATGTCACCAGTTTGGATGCCTTTAACCGTACCATCGGCATGGTAAAGAATTTCAGATGCCGCAAAGCCAGGGAAAATAGAAACTTCTAATTCTTCGGCTTTTTGACCTAACCAACGCACCACGTTGCCTAACGAGATCACGTAGTTACCATCGTTATGCATGGTTTTAGGCACCATCCAATGCGGTGCTTGCTGAGCTTTTTCAGGTGACATCAAGAAGAAAGTTTTATCTTCAGTCACAGGCACATTTAAAGGCGCACCTTCTTCTTTCCAGTTAGGAAATAACTCGTTGATGGCGCGAGGCTCAAGAATTGCACCCGAAAGGATATGCGCACCAACTTCAGAGCCTTTTTCGACCACACAAACGGACAGATCATTTAAATTGTTTTCAATTGCAAGTTGACGAATTTTGATCGCAGCAGAAAGACCCGCAGGGCCTGCGCCTACGATGACTACGTCAAACTCCATCGATTCACGTTCGATGTGTTCCATGTAGGACTCCTCATATAATTGAAGGTGGCAACCGCATCAAGCAACGGTGCTGCCATGAGTATTTTTAGTTGCCAGACACAAATTTAATCGTGTCTTTTACAGTATGGGTAAGTATTGTGAGCTAGTATAGTTTTAAACCGAGTCTTAGCCAATTGGCTGAATCGTATTATTTTTCCGTCAGTAAGGTACTGCAGCATGAAGCATGACGATAATTCAATCAAACCGACAGAAAATGTAGCTACGGCTGATAATAAAAATTTAATGCACATTGCACAATATATAAAAACTGGACAGTCAGGTCACAAAAGATCAATCCCTCCTTTGGAGCAATGGCATCCAAAGCATTGTGGAGCAATGGATTTGCTGGTCAAAGCCAATGGAGAATGGTGGCACGAAGGTCAATTGATCAAACGTCAGGCATTGGTTGATCTGTTTTCTAGTGTGTTATGGAAAGAGCAGGGCAAGTTTTATTTAAAAACCCCAGTGGAACAAATTGAAATCCAGGTAGAAGATGAGCCTTTGTTCATCAATCAGGTTGATGTGGTCGAAATCGGACAGCAAAATTATATTCAACTTATCACTACACATCAGGATATTGTGATTGTTGATGCCGAGCATCCTATTTTTATGCGTGAATATGCAGGTGAGCTGCGTCCTTATGTGCATGTGCGTTTTGGTATTAATGCCCTGATTCAGCGTGCGGCTTTTTTACATTTGGTGGAATTGGGCGAGCTGAGTGAAAATGCGCAGGGCGAAACGATTTTATCGTTGAAAAGTGGTGATTTGCACTTGCATTTAAGCAGCTGAGGTTTAAGCTTTATTCATCCCATTTTGTATTGCTGAATCTCTTGCTATGACAGCCATTCATCCTGTTTCTCCCTTAAATCAAGCCATGCCAAAAGCACAAGCCAGTGCGCCAATTGGTATTTTTGATTCGGGCATAGGAGGCTTGTCAGTTGCCATTGAAATTGCAGAATATTTGCCCAATGAACGCATCCTTTATTATGCCGATACTGCACATGTGCCGTATGGCCCACGTGATGATCAAAATATTCGAGAACTCACTGCAGCTGCAATCGAATGGTTATATCGACAAGGTTGTAAAGTTGCGGTCGTGGCGTGTAATACTGCTTCTGCTTTTAGTCTAGATTATCTGCGCGATCATTACGGCGAAGATTTTCCCATTATTGGTTTAGTGCCTGCTTTAAAGCCTGCCGTATTAAATAGCCAAAGCAAAACTGTGGCTGTACTTGCGACGCCTGCGACTTTTCGCGGACAACTTATTAAAGATGTGATGCAGCGTTTTGCGATTCCTGCTCAAGTGCAAGTCTTGAATGTCACCAATCTAGATTTAGTGCCTTTTGTTGAGCAAGGGGCGCAAATGAGTGAGGCATGTTTAAGTTCCTTACAGCAGAGTTTGCAACCTGTGGTCGATCAGGGCGCGGACTATTTGGTGCTCGGTTGTACCCATTATCCTTTCCTAAAACCTGCGATTGAGTCCATTTTTGGTCAGAAACTGACATTAATTGACTCAGGAATTGCCGTTGCGCGTCAAACTTCCCGCATTTTAATTAAAAATGAGTTATTATTTGAACAAAGTTTGGCAGATACTTTACAAATTGCGTGTTATGTCAGCGGGAACAATGCAGAACAATTAAAGCCCGTGTTGCAGCATCTTATTCCAGGCAATATTTCTTGGAGTATCGCAAATGTGAGTACTGTGGACTGACTTTAAGATAATTTTTTATGATTGGGGAAAGGCATTACAAGTAGACGGTGACCGACTTGTAATGGCAATAGGAGAGGGGAAACCAATGCTCGATAAGCGCTATCAGGTCTTTATCTCGACGTCTGGGGCAGATATGCAGCCAGAACGAGTGATCTTGGCACAAACATTGGTGGGAATGGGTTTTTTTTCGTGGGGTTTAGAACAACGTACCCCACTCAGCACTGCATTTGCACGCCGTCAAATTGATGATTGTGATTATGTGGTGATTCTATTGGGCAGCCAGTACGGTGAGCAATCGGTGTCGGGCGTGGGGTATATGCATTTAGAGTATATTTATGCAGTCACCAAGCAAAAGCCGATCATTGTATTTATGCACGAAGACCCAGATTCACGTGATTCATCTTTACATGATGAAAAACCTGAATTGCGTGAAAAATTCAAAGAGTTCCGTAAATTATTACAACAAGAAGTCGATCAGGTGTTTAGCTACCGCACTCTGCGTGATTTAGAGCTTGCTGTCCGCTTTAATATGTCGCAAATGCTAGAACGTTATCCGACTTCTGGTTGGGTGCGCCCGCAAAATACACAAGCTTTGCATGATGAAATTGAACGTTTAAAAAGTAAGTTACGTCAGCTGGAAACCGATGTGGGACAGCGCGAAGCAGACCCGTTTCTAAGCGTATCTAAAGTGTCGATGAATGAATCATATCGTTTTGAATATCGCATGCATGCCTATCAGGATGGTAACTTTAGAGAGCTGAAAGTTGAGCGAAGTTTAAGTTGGGCGCAGTTGTTGGCAATTTTAGGCAATACTTTTATTCATCCAACCCCTGAAGAATATTTTTCGAAACGCATGAATGAATATTTGAATGAAACTGGTTTGGAGGATGCACGTCGGATCATGCCACGTGCGCATGCAGTTGCACGTGCCCAAATCAATATTCGGGCCTTGCATCAGATTAAAATGCAAATGCGTCAAAATGACTGGATTGTGCAGGCGGGGCGTGATGATCGTCAGCGGATGTTGTGGCAAACCACGGCAAAAGCGCAAAAACTTTTAGAGAGCAATTTGCTAGATACCGATCGGGTTTATTCATTTAAAACACCGTATTAATCTCTCAATACAGAGTGAAAAAACTGTTAAAGTAGTCGGGCTCAATCATCAGACACGAGGGCTGAATGTTGTCTACAGCAAAACCCAAAGTAACCGTTCTTTTAGCCAATTTAGGTACGCCTGATGAACCGACTGCAGCAGCGGTTCGCCGTTTTTTAAAGCAGTTTTTATCCGATCAACGGGTGATTGAAATTCCAAAACCGATTTGGCAAATCATTTTGAACTTATTCATTTTGCCATTTCGTCCTAAGCGTGTTGCACATGCTTATGCCATGGTCTGGCAGCAAGATTCACCGATGCGGGAAATTTTGTTGCAACAGGTTGATGCTTTAAAACAGCAGTTATTGCCGCTATATCCTGAGTTTGAATTGAATATTCTACCGGTAATGACCTATGGCAATCCGGGTATTCAACAGGCTTTGGCAGCTTTGAGTCAAAATCCTCAAGATCACGTGATTTTGTTCCCTTTATTTCCACAATATTCGGCAACTTCGACTGCACCTTTATATGATGCCGTTGCCAAATGGGTGCCACAGCAGCGTAATTTGCCGGGCTTATCCATCATTCGTGATTATTATCAGCATCCTTTATACATTCAGGCGTTGGCGCAAAGTGTGCGTGAATTTCAAGCCGAGCATGGTGTGGCAGAAAAATTATTGATGTCGTTTCATGGCATTCCACAGCCGTATGCCGATAAGGGTGATCCGTATGCAGAGCGTTGTCGGATCACGGCCAAATTGCTTGCCGATGCTTTAAATTTAAATGATGATCAGTGGGCAATTAGCTTCCAGTCACGTTTTGGCAAACAAGAATGGGTCAAACCCTATACCGATGTCTTACTTGAAGAATGGGGACAGCAGGGCGTGAAGTCGGTGCAAATTATGAGTCCTGCTTTTTCTGCAGATTGTTTGGAAACGCTAGAAGAATTGGCGATTCAAAACGCAGAATTGTTTTTACAAGCAGGTGGCAAAGAATATGCCTATATTCCTGCACTGAATACCCGTGCCGATCATTTGGATTTGCTCAAACATTTACTTCAAGCTAATCTTGATGCTGTAAAGCTTAACCTAAGCCATTAATTTTTGAGGTTCGCCACCATGTTGCAAGTCAAAATTGTTCCCGTCACCGCTTTTCAGCAAAACTGCTCGATTGTGTGGGATGCAGAAAGCAAAGAAGCAATTTTGATTGATGCAGGCGGTGAGCCTGAAAAGCTGAAAGCCGAAGTTGAAGCGTTGGGTTTAACGGTGAAAGCTTTGTGGCTCACTCATGGACATTTAGACCATGCGGGGGCTGTTGGTGCGTTGCAACATTACTGGAATGTTCCTGTGATTGGTCCACAGAAAGAAGATGCTTTTTGGTTAGATCAACTGCAAGAAGTGTCTGCACGTTATGGTTTTCCTATCCCTGAACAAGTCACGGTTACACAGTGGTTAGAGGGTGGTGAAGTGCTGCAATTGGGTCAAGAAAGCTTTGAAGTGCGTTATGCACCAGGGCATACCCCAGGCCATGTGATGTTTTATAATGCAAAATATGGCGTCTTGTGGACAGGCGATGTGCTATTTAAAGGCTCGATTGGACGCACCGATTTTCCACGTGGGAATCATCAACAATTATTAGATTCAATTCAGCGCGAGTGTTTTAGTTTGCCCGATGACACTCAGTTTATTTCGGGGCATGGTCCCATCAGTACCATTGGATTTGAAAAACAGAACAACCCTTTTGTGGCGGGGCAAGCAGGTTAAAAGCAGTGTGTATTTATGCTTTAAGAAAAAGTCAGCAGTCGCTGACTTTTTTATTTGCGAAAGGGATTATTCAGCATTTGTTTGCTTTCAATTGCAAACAGCATTGTGAAAATTGTCAGTAAGATGCCTATGCACAGCATGAGTAAATCATGCGCGTACAGTCCAAAGCCTAAACTGCTGGTAGAGAGTAAAATACACAGCATTACAATTCCTTTTAACATGATTTCCATGGTGAAATGTTCCTAGGTTATTTTTTGCTTTCTTTATTGTTATGTGCAGTGACGGAGTCACGAATAGTGCAAAGTATAACCTGTGCTAATTCTGCTGAAAGCAATTATAGAACAACTAAATTTTGAATAATTTTTCTAAAAATGTGAAAAATTCCATGAAACTGTGTGTAGTTTTAGGCAATATTTGGCGTGGAAATTTATTGCTTATTCCTCAGAGTTTTCTGCTTGCGGAGCATCTTGGGTGGGTAAACGATACTCGTCATTTGCCCATGCGCCTAAATCAATGAGCTTGCAACGCTCAGAACAAAATGGACGAAAAGGATTGTCTTCCCATTGTGTAGCTTCGCCACAACGTGGGCAAGGGAAAGTACGTGGCATGATCAACTCCAAATGAAAAATGCAGGATTGGATTAGGCAAATAGCACCTGACTTGATAGACTTGTGCCGAATTTTGTAAGTTTGATCTGATTATGCCAATTCGTCAATTTCAAGCACAGCGTATGCATGCCCCTCGTGATTTTCAAGCCATTGCCAATGAATCGGTTTGTGTGGAAATTGGGGCCGGAAAAGGTAAACACGCCCTATTGTTTAGCGGGCAGCATCCTGAGCACAAGTTGATTGCAATTGAGCGCACCCGTGAAAAATTTTTGGCGATGCAAAAACAGCATCAGCTTGAAGGTCAGCAGAACTTACAGATTGTTCATGCCGATGCGATTCCATGGATTGTGCATGCTTTATTTCCTGCTCAAGTCGAGCAATTCTTTATTTTATATCCGAATCCAGAACCGCATAATGCCACCCAGCGTTGGTTGAATATGCCGTTTTTTGAGTTTTTATTGTCACGCTTAAAAGCAGGTGGCAGCATTACTTTGGTGAGTAATATTCCTGAATATATTGCAGAAGCACAGCAACAGCTGATTGAAGTGTGGAAGTTGCCATTTATTCAGCAGGATGTTCCAGTAGATTCAGCACGCACTCACTTTGAAATCAAATATTTAGCACGTGGCGAGCGTTGTCAGGAACTGTTGATCACCAAACCAGTAGCTTATACAACCCGTTTTGATGATTTTCAGCCTTTGCAAGGACAGCAGCTGACTTTAACACCTGCTGCAGTTGAGGCGAAAGTTTCTGCAGACTCAAGTGCAACAACTGAGTAAACAGGCATGAAACAGCGCATTGCAATTATAGGAGCAGGGCCAGCAGGGCTAATGGCTGCCGAAGTGCTGAGTCAGTATGCCTATGATGTGCATGTCTATGAGCAGAAACCTTCAGCGGCACGTAAGTTTTTGATGGCAGGTAAAACGGGGCTGAATATTTCACATGCCGAACCGATTGCACAATTTATTCAGCGTTATGATCGGGCGGAATGGTTGGCGCCGTGGATTCAACAATGGGATGCGGCTTGGATTCAAAACTGGATGCAGGGTTTAGGTATTCAGTCTTATGTAGGTTCATCGGGGCGAATTTTTCCACAAGAAATGAAAGCCGCACCTTTGCTACGCGCATGGTTAAAACGCTTGGTTGATGCAGGCGTGCAGTTTCATTATCGGCATCAGGTATGTGATTTAAAGAACAATCAACTCAGTATTCAAAATCTAAGTACAGCGCAAGTTGAACAACAGCAGTTTGCCGCTATTGTGATGGCATGTGGAGCAGTGTCGTGGTCAAAATTAGGTAGTGATGGTGCATGGCAGCGTTGGTTATCTGCCAATGAAATTCAGCCTTTTCAAGCCAGTAATGCAGGGGTGGAATGTCACTGGTCTAACTATATGCAGCCAGTTTTTGGACAACCTTTAAAACGTGTGCAAGCATGGGTGAAAGGCGCTGAAGCGAGCATGGGCGATATTGTGATTAGCCATTATGGTTTGGAAAGTGGCTTAATTTATAAGCAAGGGCGAGCATTGCGACAGTTGCAGCACGCTCAACAACCGCTGCAGTTACAACTCGATTTGCTACCCGATTTAACCGTTGAGCAACTCTACCAAAAGTTGCAACCTTCCAAAAAACAGTCTGTAAGCAATATTTGGCGTAAGGCAGGTTTGGATGCCGTGAAGTCTGCAGTCGTGCGTGAGTTGCTGGATAAAGCCCTTTGGCAGCAACCTATGCAATTGGCGCAGCAGATTAAAAATTTAACGGTGCCTTTAAAGGGTTTTCGTCCTATTGAAGAAGCAATTAGCTGTGCGGGCGGAGTCAAACGTGAGGTTTTATCTGCACAATTGCAGTTAAATTCCAATCCACACGTTTTTCTCTGTGGTGAAATGCTGGATTGGGATGCGCCAACGGGCGGCTATTTGCTGACAGCCTGTTTTGCTACAGGACGCGCTGCCGCTGAAGGAGTGCATCAGTATTTACAGCAGCGTCCGTAAAACACGTTATTCATCAAGTTGTGGATATTGCCCACGCCAATGTTCTAGTTGTTGCTGCGCCTGTAGCAAGTCTGCTAAGCCTTGCTGACGTTGTTCTTTACTGACAGGATAAGGTGCAGAAGTTGTATTTTGAGTTGCTAGATATTGCGCTTGCTGTTCCCAATAATGACTCATTAGGCCTTGAATATAACGCCCTTGCGGTGTCTTTAAATCCAGTTCTTTGAGCATACTCAAGGCAGATTGAATGTTGTCCTGCAGGCGATTTTGTGCAAATGCAGCATCGAGTTGTTGGCTTTCATGCAAGCGTTCTAACTCATCTTCCAAATCATTGCTCATTTGGTCATGGCGTTGTTCATAATCCATCAGCAATTGAATATCATGCGGGTCATCCGCAGTCATTTCAAAGGGCTGAATCGCGGCTTGCTCGACCTGAGTTTGCATGATTTGATCTTCAGGGCTGAGTTTGTCTGCATGTTCTACTTTGCTGCGCTCGCAAGCGCTGAGGGAGAACGCCAAAAAAATTGTTAAGGGAGCAATCGCGTGTTTAAAGGTTATTTGCATTTATTTGCTCCCTCTCATTCAACTTTTTGATAGACATACAAATGTGTGCAATAGGGAAATTCAATTTCATCTTGCACATGCTTATTCGTATATTCTAATACTAATTGTTCAAATTGTGTTTTGAGTTGTTGTTGCTGTTCAGTTGGCATTGCAGCAATGAAACTGGTCGAGAGTAGACGCTTGGAAACCACTTGCTCGACTGTGCCAACATGCCTGTGGTGAAATTGCTGTTCGTGGCAAAGTTGGAATAAATCTGTATCTGCAAAGACCTGACGCCAGTCTTGATTGTGAAAGCGTGGTGTATCGCCCTCAAAAGGGAGAATCATTTCTGCGAGGGCATTGACCCAATTCACTGAAATATCACGCTGATTCCAGATGAGTAACAAGTGAGCTTGAGGTTTTAAGATACGATGAATTTCCTTTAAACTTTGTAGATTGGCAAACCAATGAAAAGATTGTGCGCAGCTGACTAAATCAGCACATTGGGCAGGCAAGGGCAATTGCTCACTTCGTGCCTGAACGGTTGCAACTTGTGGGTAAAGTTGGCGTAATTCAGTTAACATGCTAGCAATGGGTTCAACTGCTGTAAGCTGCGTTGTTAGTTTGAGCAAATGCGGCAGGAACTTTCCTGTGCCAGAACCCAAGTCTACAATATGGCTATTGGGTAGAACTTTGAGCTGATCTTGCAGGAAAGTATCGACTTCTTGCGGGTAACTGGGGCGAACTTGTTGGTATAGGCTTGCACCAGAACCAAAGCCTTGTTGTGCGGCAGGATGTAGAGATTGTGTCATATTTTGCGATTTTTAATCTGCTGTGCATCTATAAAATAACATATTCACTTTTGAACTTGCGTAACGTGTATTCAAGTTTAAAGTAACGGTTTAATTCAGCGCCTTGGCGCCGGTGTGGGAATGGACAAACACATAATTTTTGAAGACGGACATATCCGCGCTATTTTCATGAAAGGCTCATCTCAGGAGCTGATTTTTTCTTTTGGCGATTTAATCACTCGTGCCAAAGGAACGTCTATTAACGCCGAAAAATCACTGGAAAAGTTTCATTTTAATGTAATTGGGGTGATGCCAAAGGAAAAATCATGGTTTCCTGAAGCATCTATGCGTGCCATGTTGGCAGCCATTCAAGAGCTCATTGCCCCGTTTAAAGTCCGTGTCGGCTATGGCGGCTCTATGGGAGGCTATGCGGCAATTAAGTATTCTAATTTACTGGATTTAAACCGCATTGTGGCTTTGGTGCCGCAGTACTCGATTGACCCTGAAGATATTCACGACGCACGCTACAATATGTTTTACCATGCCGATGTGAATGCCAATATGCGTATTCAAGCGCAGGATGTATCGGCACAGCGTGAATATATTGTGGTTTATGACCAATACTATCCAGAAGATCGTGGGCATTATTTAAAAATACAGCCATTAATTCCGCATTTACATACCTTGCATTTGCCATTTACAGGGCATGATGCGATTGCGATTTTGGCTAACTCAGAATTGTTAAATGACTTTTTGACCCATCCTTTTGATGCGCCGTTTTTTTACCAAAAAATTCGCAAGGTGAAAAAGAACAGTAAGTTTTACTACCGTAAAGTGATTGAAAATGTCTTACCGAATCACCGTTGGTCTTTAGGTCGTATTTTAAAATACAACAATTTACAGCTAGACAGTAATTTCTTTGATGCCAAGCTGAAACAAAACCTGATTCGTTCTTTATTGAGCAATAAACAGGTCGATCAGCACGACCTAAACAAATTGGGTCTGCAAATCCAGTTACCGTATGAAAATCGGAATGTATTGCTCGATCATTTTGGTCATGGTTTGGTGTTTAACATCATCAGCCAAAAAATTGAGAGCTATGCAGCAAATGCAATTGCCTTAAACCATAAATTTTTGATTCCGATTTATGCCAAAGGCAGTGGCTTGGTACAAATTTATCTAAACGATGAGCGCTACTTAATTAGTATGAATGATCGTCATGTCATGAAATTATGCAAAGAGCAAGATGCGCTTGCGGCAGGCATGCATCCCTTAATACTGAAAAAATATAGCGACTATTTTGTCTTGAGTTATAAGGATTTAAACCTGAGCAGCGATGAGTTTGGCGGCAACGACTTTGTAGAAGATTTACCAGATACTGCCAAATTTACTCTAGAACTTGAACAGTAGTCTGCAAAGTTTTAAAGCCTTAATTTCTATGGTTTAAATTTTAGACACTTGTATTGTTTTGCCATTGGGCTAAGATGGTCTTGAAACCTTGTTTTATTGATCATTCCAAGGGTAGTGTGTATGACCAAGTTGTTAATGCCTGCTGTGCTTGTTTTATTGTTCAGTTTAATTGTATCCGCAACGGCTTTTGTCGATGCGCCAGAGCCTAAAGCCTATTTATTCTTTGCTTTAGCTGTGTTGGTATTACTTGGGCTTAGCCTATATGTGTTCCGACAAATACAAAACTCTATTCGTTTTCACATGAATAAGCCTGCAGAATAATTGCAGGCTTTTTTATAATTTTAAAGCAAATCATCAATCCAATATTTTTATAGTTTAATCACTTTAATTTCTTCTTCAGATTCGTCACTTGGGGCAGCCTGAGTCTGTGCTTCCTGTGTCTGTGGCGTTGTAGTGGTTGGCGCAGGCGTTACATTTTGTGATGGTGTACTTAATGGCGCTTGATAGATCGGCACGGCTTGATCACTTTGCCCTGTAATCACTTCTTTGGTTTCCTGAATTTTATTATTGACCTGACCCGCCAGTTGCTGCCCAGTATGTTTGGCTTGAGCCGCACCCTGGCTGCTCAATTGTTTGGCGTTGTCTAAAGCTTGATGTGCCGATGGGCGAATTTTTTCAATACCTTTTTCGGTTACTTCACCGACTTTTTGTGCAGCTTGAATCACGCCTTCCTGAGTTTTATATGCCCAAACATGCAAAAGGTTTGGATTGTCTGCATAAGGCTGAATTGGTTTATTGCTTTGAATTTGCGCATCACTATTTTGTGCCCACACCGAAGCACTACTGAGTAATAGTCCAATACAAATGCTGACATTGATCTTTTTCATTGTGCTGCGCCTCTTAGGATGCCGAATACTGGTCGTTGAAAGGTTTTGAATAGAATGTACTGCATTGTATAAAGCCTAGATGATCTGCAGTGTTTATTTTTCGCAAGTATGATGTATTTTTAGGTGAAATTTACAATATTTAAAATTATGGCAGCATTTCAGGCTTAAAGAAGAAGACCCACATAAAATTGTGGGTCTTGTTACTCTGGAGAGTTTTTAAAGCAGGGCAACAATGGCTACACTGCTTTTATCATCTTAGTTTGAAATATCCAGCGATGCTGCATTTATATTGAAAGTCCAACAATCTTGCTACATCAAGATACATTCAAAGCTGTTTTTAGCTTAGTTACATTGTGCAAGCGCATCTTTATGAAAATGGTTGCGTAAGGTGATGAAGTTCTTTTGCACAGTTGCATCATGCAAGTCAAAGTGAGTTGCTATGCTAGTCCCATCTTGTGCAAATGTTGCAGAACCAGCTGAAATTAATGCATTGCCTTTAAATGCCCATTGTTCAATAGAACGACCTGCTTGCAGCGTGCCTGTAAATTCGATCACGCATTTATCAATAAATTTTGTGAGTTTGGCGCTGTTATTGACAGTGTCTGGGTAAACTTCAATATTTTTCACTTCTTGTAAAACACCTGCAGTAAGCTGCGGAATAACAGGTGCAGAAGTACACGCACTAAGAGAAAGGCAAGTTAAACCCGATAAAATGAGTGTTTTAAGTTTCATAAGCTCGTTTTCTTGTTGAGTGTTGTTAGGTTGAGTATAGGGAATCTGAAGTGAAATGCCTATAGTATTCTTTGGAGGTGTTTATTCCTGATTTATATAGTACTCATAGGGGTAATAGATGAAAAAGGCATTACGCATTCTTTTTCTAATAAGATAGAACATAATTGATAAAGGAATTGATTGGGTGAAATATTTACAAACTCACTTACTACAGGTCTTAACGTACCCTGCAATAGTTCATTGGCTTCACTAGGTCTGTAACGTGCTACCGTGCCAAGATAAAACATGGATAACAACGTGTAGGATAGATGAGGTAAATCAGCTGCTTTTAAATCAACATAATAGCGGTAGCCTGTGTTGGTTAGGATTGGCGTAATGTCAAATTGACAATACTCTTTTAAGATATTTTGATAGATTGTATTTGTATTTTCTCTTGTATATGATTTTCTGTATTTAGATCTATATACAATTTTTCCTTCACGAGGGAATCCATCTTTAAAATAATTAAGTCGTTTCTCCTTGAGAAACTTAGTTATATCCACTTTTGTTTTTTGTTCATTATCAATTATCACTTCAGTAAATAATTTATTGTGTTCTGAATTGGTTAGAATCTCTACATTAATGGGTAAAAGTTTTCTTTTATTTATTAAGTTTAACCCGAATTACGGATAAGAAAAGCCCTTGAAAAAAAGGTAGTTAGAGCCATTTAGAAAGTTACGACACAACCCAAAGGCTCTAACTGCCATGTACGATTTTACAGAAATTTTTTGTATTGTTGATGATTTTTTCAAAAAATTTGAACCCATCTATTGGCAATTTCTCAAGCAAGAAAACAAACGTCAACGTATCAGACAAGCAACGCTATCTTTATCAGAAA